>JACCYS010000069.1 GCA_013696365.1 Nocardioidaceae bacterium | reverse complement strand
ACCGCCTCCATCAGCGGGTCCAGCCCGGAGGTCGGCTCGTCCAGCAGCAGCAGCTCAGCGTCGGATGCCAGTCCTGCCACCAGCGCCACCTTCTGCCGGTTGCCCTTGGAGTAGCTGCGGGCCTTCTTCGCCGGGTCGAGGTCGAAGCGCTCAAGCAGGTCGTCTCGGCGCTTCACGTCGACGCCGCCACGCAGCCGGCCGAGCAGGTCGATGACCTCGCCACCGGTCAGATTCGGCCACAGCGAGACGTCGCCAGGCACGTACGCGAGGCGCCGGTGCAGGGCTACTGCGTCGCCCCACGGGTCCCCGTCGAGCAGGCGCGCGCTGCCCTGGTCGGCTCGCAGCAGGCCCAGCAGCACCCGGATGGTGGTGGACTTGCCGGACCCGTTGGGGCCGAGGAAGCCGTGCACCTCGCCGGGCGCGACGTCTAGGTCGAGCCCGTCCAGGGCACGGGTGTTGCCGAAGGTCTTGACCAGTCCGGAAACCGAGATCGCAGAAGCCACAGCTTGCAACATACACATGTTTCACATAGTTGTGAAGTGCGTTACAGTTCGCTGGTGCCAGAGGACTACGACGAGCGACTGCTGCGCTTCGTCGAGCGCTTCGCGCTGGTCTTCACCGAGTCCGGCGTCCCGCGGATGCCCGCACGCGTGTTCGCCTACGTGCTGGCCGACGACGCCGACCGTTACACCGCCGGCGAGTTGGCGGCGGGTCTGCGGGTCAGCCCGGCGGCCATCTCCGGCGCGGTCCGCTACCTCGTGCAGGTCGGGCTACTGGGCAGGGAACGCGAGCCGGGCACCCGCAGCGATGTCTATCGCATCTATGACGAGGACGTCTGGTCGCGCATCTATGCCCAACAAGCCACCGTGCTCGAGCAGTACGAGGCCGCCGCAGCGGATGGTGTGCGCACCCTCGGGCTGGACCGCCCGGGTGGACGCCGACTGGAGGAGACCCGCGCGTTCTTCGAGTTCATGCGGGCTGACCTGCCCGCGCTGATGGAGCGCTGGCGGGAGCACCGACGGTCGCTGTAATCCGCGCTCGCTCGTGACGGGAGCACCAGCGGTCGCTGTACTCCGCGCTCGCCGCGTCGAGATGCCGCGAAATTGCATGTTCGGCGCCTCTCCAAACTGCAGATGTCGGCATCTCGGTGGGCGGAGCAGCCGCTCGCTCAACCGCTCACGTCGACCCCGGCCAGGTGCGGCGGCGGCGGGGTGCGGGGTATCCCGGGACCGCCGTCGACTCGTCGGGCGGCGGCGGTCAACCAATCGCGGAGCGCGGCGACGGCTGGGCGGCGAACCGCGTGCGGCCTGGCAAGGATCTCGAAGGGTTGGTCTGTCACGACCTCCTCACAGCCCACCCGGACCAGCCTGCCCTCGTGCACGAGCTGCACCACGATGTGGTGCCAGCCGAGGGCCACCCCCTGACCCGCCAGTGCGGCCCGCACCACCAGCGAGTAGTCGTTGAAGCTCGGGCCCGTCGGCTCAGCAGGATGCGCGACGCCTAGTCGGCCGAACCACGAGGCCCAGTCGAACCTCTGTCGGTAGCGCTCCTCGTGCGAGAGCAGCTCGGCACCGACGAGCTGCTCGGGCTGTGTGCTGGGCCCGGCCAGCGGGTGATCGGGGGCAGCCACCGGGTAGATCCGCTCCTGCTGGAACGGCCAGCGCTCGAGGCCCGGCCAGGTGCCCCAGCCGAGCGGGATCCACAGGTCGGCGTCGTCGTGGCCGACCAGCCGGTCGGTGTCGGAGGTGCTGATCCGCAGCTCGACACTCGGATGAAGCAACCGGAACTCGCTCAGCCGCGGCATCAGCCAGTAGGTCGCGAGCGGGGTGGACACCGACAGCTCGACCCGGGCCTGCTGGCTGCCCGCCCGGAACCGCCGCACCGACTCATCCACGAGGTCGTACGCCGCACGGGCGTCATTGGCCAGCTGGCGCCCCGCGGGGCTGAGCCGCACCCCACCGGGCTGGCGGTGGAACACCGGGGTGCCAAGCGAGGCCTCCAACTGCTTGATGGCGTGGCTCACCGCGGGCTGGCCGGTCCCGAGCCGCCGAGCGGCCGCGGTGAGCGAGCCGGCGTCCACGACGGCCAGGAAGACGCGCAGCCACCTGTCCGCGAGTGTGTCAGGGCGGTGTGGTCCATCGATGATTTCGATGCCTCCATGCATAAGAAAGCAGATTGACGGGCTAAGTCTAGGGCGGTTGAGTACGGTCCACCCGCTGCCATCCATCGACAGGATCGATCAACGTTGTCTGACTCCCGTACGGCTATCGGCTTCGTCGGGCTCGGCAGCATGGGTGCGCCCATGTGCCGACGTCTGGTCGAGACGGGCCATCGGGTGCACGCATACGACCTCGCATCGGAACGCCTCGAGGCGGCGGCCCGTGCCGGGGTCGTCGCCGAAGCCTCGGCGACGGCGGTGGCCGCCACCGCGGACGTGCTGCTCACCTCGCTCCCCCGCCCCGACGACGTCGAAGCGGTGATGCGCGGCAGCGCCGGCGCGCTCGCCGCGCTCGCCGCGCTCCGGCCAGGCTCGTTGTGGATCGACCTCAGCACCAACCGCAAGGAGCTGGTGCAGGAGCTGGCGGCCGCGGCGCCCGACGGGGTGGGGATGGTCGACGCACCGGTCACCGGTGCGGTCGACGGCGCTCGCAGCGGCCACCTCACGCTGTTCGTCGGTGGCCACCCCGACGACGTGGCGCGATCCCGGCCGGTGCTCGACCCGCTGGGACGGGTCATCGACTGTGGCCGGCTCGGCAACGGCACCGTGGTCAAGCTGGTGACCAACCAGCTGTGGTTCATCCACGCGGCGGCGCTCGGGGAGGGATTCGCTGTCGGCGTCGAGCACGGCGTCGACCTCGCGGTGCTGTGGGCGGCGATCACGAACAGCGTGGCCGACTCGTTTGTCGCCCACCACGACGCACCGTCGATCTTCGCCGGGCACTACGACCCGTCGTTCAGCCTCGGCCTGTGCCTGAAGGATCTCGGCCTGACCGACGAGCTGGCTGCCGCGGTCGACGCCGGTCTGCCGATGACCGACGCCGCCCACGCGGCGTTTGCGGCCGCGGCCGAGCGCTACGGCCCCGACGCCGGCGAGCTGAACGTCGCCAGACGGATCGAGGACGACGCCGGGCTGTCCTTCCGACTGCCCGGGGAATGGACACCGCCATGGGAGGAATGATGTTGAGCGAGTTGATCGACCTGGAGCGCTACCCCCTCGACGACCCGGCCAACCCGAGGCTGGCCGCTGTCGTCGAGGAGGCCCGCAGTCAGTTGCACACCACCGGTTGCGCGGTGATCAAGGACCTGGTCCGACCGGAGGCCATCGCCCGGATTGATGCCGAGATCGTGGCGGACGCGCACACCGCCCATTTCTCCACCCAACAGATGAACCCCTACTTCCACACCGAGCCAGACCCCGCCTACCCGGACCGCCATCCCGTCAACACGTTCATCGAACGATCCAGCGGCTTCATCGCCGGCGACGCGTGGGCCCCCGACGGTGCGATGCAGGTGCTGTTCAGCTCACCCGAGCTGACTGCGCTGATCGCCGAGTGTCTCGACCTCCCCGAGCTGCACTGCTATGCCGACCCGCTCGCCGGCCTCACCGCCAACATCCTCGAACCCGGTCAGCAATTCACCTGGCACTTCGACACCAACGACTTCGCGATCACGCTGCTCGTCGACGAAGCCACCGCCGGTGGTCGCTTCCAGTACGTCCCGGGGATCCGCTCCGCCGACGACGAGGGGTTCGACGCGATCCAAGCCGTGCTGGAGGGCGGGGACCTGCTGCACGGTGAGCTCGGTGTGCACACGCTGGAGCTGCGTCCAGGGGACCTGCAGATCTTCCGCGGCCGGCACTCCCTGCACCGGGTGACCCGGGTCGGCAACGACTCGCCGGCGCGGCATGCCGCGATCTTCGCCTACACCGAGGAAGCCGGAGTGATCGGACGGGTCGCACGCACCAAGCAGCTGTTCGGACGGGTTCTCCCCGAGCATGTCGATGCCGAGCGGGAGCGGGTCCGCTCGGACGCGCTGCTGGACTGAACCGGCGATGGCAACCGGACGCCACATCGAGATGCCGCGAAATGCAGGTTGATGGCCCACGCAACGTGCATTTCGCGGCATCTCGGCGGGCGGGGCCCGCCACTAGGGCTCAGCCGGCCAGCGTGCCGGCGAACACCTGCCAGGCCAGCGCCGACTTCGCGACCAGGCTCAGTGCCACGTATACGTACTCACCGAAGACGTAGTCGCGCCAGCGACCCACCCGCCGGTACTGCAGCCACTGGTTGAGGGCGAACACGTTGAAGAACACGAACAGCGACACGAAAATCCCGTAGACGAACCCGGGTGGACTGGCGTCGCTCGGGTTGCCCGGCGACAGCAGGTAGATCGCGATCGCCAGCCACGGCACGACGCCGGCAATGCAGCCGAACACGAACGGCAGCCAGCCGCCGCTGCCGGGGAACTCGTAGAGCTCCTGCAGCCAGCCGAACAGGATCATCGCCGCGTTGACCCCGAACAGGGCGACGATCGTCGCGATGTCGTTGATGCCGGTCAGCTGGGCGATAAGCACGATCATGATCGACGAACTGACCGAGTACTCCACCCACCGGGCGCTGTTGCGGCCGAAGCGCAGGTTGGCGCCGTACCAGCCGACCACACCCGGGCTCGCGATGGTCCAGTGCGCCACCGCCGAGATCGCCAGGAACGCGGCGACGCCCCAGGCGGTGGGCAGGTCGAACAGCGTGGTCAGCTGGGCGTTGTCGGAGCCGGGCGGGCCGTTCTGGTACGTCGCGGTGACCGGCAGCGCGAAGTCGTTGGCCAGCGCCAGGACGGCGATCGCCTGCACAGCGTGGAAGGCGCCCATCACGATGTTGTAAATCCGCAGCCGCGACAGCTGGGTGTCGCTGACGGTGGAGTCGCTCGTCTGGCGGCGGTGCGCCCCGGGCGCCTCGGTGGTGGTCACGGACAAACGGTAACTCGCCGATGTAGCGCCAGCACGCTCAGTCGCCGTGCCCGCCGCAGCCACCGGACTGTGGGCGCAAATACGTCACCTACCGGCGGCGGCGTGACGCATTTTGAGCCCACTGGCGGCGGCAACCGTGGGAATGCCGGGCGCCGTTCGCCGGGTTGTACGCAGGACATCCCAATTCACCCACTGGAGGATCTCCATGCCCCGCTTCCCCGTGCACACCGTCGATGACTCCCCTGCGGACGCCCGCGCCGACCTTGAGGCCATGCAGGCCGCGATGGGCAAGGTGCTGAACATCCACGGCGGGATGGCGCACTCCCCCGTCGTGCTGGCCGCCTACCGGGGAATGGGCCGGGCGATCACTGAGCACGGCACGTACGACGCGCGCACCCAGGAGTCGGTGGCGCTGGCCGTGGGCGCGGTCGACAAGTGCGCCTACTGCCAGTCCGCGCACACGGTGGGCGGCACCCGCGCCGGACTGTCCGAGGAGGACACGCTGGTCATCCGGCACGGCAAGCCGACCGGCGACGATCGCCTGGACAGCCTGCTGGCCCTGGCCCGCGAGATCACCGGCGACGTCGGCCACGTCCAAGACGCCACCTGGCAGCAGGCGCTCGACGCCGGCTGGTCGGTCGAGGAGCTCGAGGAGCTCTACGCTCACGTCGCGGTCAACCTCTACACCAACTATTTCAACCACTTCGCCGGCACCGAGCTGGACGTGCCGGAGGCGCCCGAGCTCGAGTCCACCACCTGACCCGACGGCTGGTCCCCTCCCGACGCCTGCACAGGCCACACCGCTTCGGGCGGGACGACCAGGCCGACCCGCTCCCCCACCCGCACGGGGTGGGTGACCGGCACCTCGGCGACCAGCTGAACACCGCCGCGGGTGACGGTGACCCGACGCCGCCCGCCACGCTGGCGCACCGCCTCGACCGCGCCGGCGAGGTGCGCCGCCGGGTCGCCGGGCGTCACCAGCTGCACCTGCTCGTGCCGCACCAGCAGCACCGTCTCCCCCGTCACGCCCTGCGCCTCGGGCGGCAGATCCAGCTCGCCCAGCGCCGAGCGGTGCCGCCCGGCACCGGCAGTGCCCGGCAGCTCGTTCACCCCGCCGAGCAGCCGGTGCACGGCGACCCCCGCCGGCCGGCGGTAGATCGTCTCGACGGGCTCGTGCTGCACCAGCCGGCCGTCGATCAGCACCGCGACGTCGTCGGCCAACACCGAGGCCTCCTCGTGGTCGTGGGTGACCATGACCACGGTGGGCTCGAGCACCGCCCGCAGCTCGAGCACCAGCTCGCGCATCTCGTCGGCCAGCGACGGGTCCAGCGCGGCGAACGGCTCGTCCAGCAGCAGCACCCGGGG
>JACCYS010000063.1 GCA_013696365.1 Nocardioidaceae bacterium | reverse complement strand
GCGATGTCGTGGGTGACGAACAGCAGCGTCAGTCCCAGCTCGCGGCGGAACTCGTCGATCAGCCCCACCAGGTTTGCCTGCACGGACACGTCGAGCGCGCTGGTGATCTCGTCGCAGACGAGCAGCTCGGGCTCGCTGATCAGCGCCCGCGCCACCGCCACCCGCTGCCGCTCCCCGCCGGAGAGCTGGTCGGGGTAGCGCCGCGCGTATCCCGCCGACAGGTACACCCGCTCCAGCATCTCACCGACCCGCCGCTCCAGCTCCGCGCCGCGGATGCTCCGCAGCACCCGCAACGGGCGTCCGATCGAGTCCCCGACGGTGCGCCGGGGGTTGAGCGAGCTGTACGGGTTTTGGAACACGTAGGCGATTGCCGCCCGGGTCTCCCGGTCACGCTCGTGCGCGCCGAAAGGCAGCCGGTGGCCGGCGAAGACGAGGTTCCCCGCCGCCTCGGTGTGCAGCCCGGCGATCGTGCGCGCCAGCGTGGTCTTGCCCGAGCCGGACTCGCCGAGCAAGGCGACGCAGCTGCCCCGCGGGACGTCCAGTGACAGCCCGTGCAGCACCGACGTGCGCCCGTACCGCGCGGTGAGGTCGTCGATGCGGAGCAACGGTTCTGACCCGGTCTGCTCGCCGTGTTGTCGGTCGCGCACCTGCGCGGGCGCGACCTCCTCGGCCCGGATGCAGCGAGCCAGATGCCCGTGGCCGACTTCGCGCAACGCCGGCGGCTCGGCCTTGCACTCGTCCACGACCAGGGTGCACCGGGGAGCGAACCGACAGCCGGACGGGCGCGTGCTCGGCGTCGGCGCCGAGCCAGGGATGCCCAAGAGCTCGCGGTCACCCGACAGGTCGGGCACCGCGGCGACCAGCCGGGACGTGTACGGGTGCCGCGGGCGGCGCACCAGCTCGTCGGTGGCGGCCTGCTCCACCACGCTGCCGGCGTACAGCACGGCAACCTCGTCGGCGATGGCCGACACCACCGCGAGGTCGTGGCTGATGTAGAGCGCGGCGCAGCCGTGCTGCTTTGTCAGCCGGCGCACGGTGTCGAGCACCAGCGCCTGCGTGGTCACGTCCAGCCCCGTCGTCGGCTCGTCGAGCACCACCAGCGCCGGCCACGTGGCGAAGGCGACGGCGATGCACACCCGCTGCTGCTGGCCACCGGACAGCTGGTGGGGGAAGCGCCGGGTGAACTCGTCGTCGGTCGGCAGCCCCACCTCCTCAAACGCCTCGATGACCCGGGCCGCCCGCTCCTGCGGGCCCGACCCGTAGTCGTGGCAGTCGAGGATCTCGCGCACCTGACGGCCGACCCGCATGGCCGGGTCGAGCGCCGTCGTCGGGTCCTGCGGCACGTAGCTGACCCGCGAGCCGCGCCAGCGACGCAGCTCGGCCGCGCCGAGCGTGGTCAGGTCGGTGCCCTCCAGCAGCACCGAGCCGCCGACGATCTCCAGCCCCCGCCGGGTGCCACCGAGCAGAGCCGTCCCGACCGTGGTCTTGCCCGACCCGGACTCCCCCACCAGCCCGAGCACGGTGCCACCCGGCGCGGACAGGTCCACGCCGTCGACGACGGACACGCCGGCGCTGGTGGCGACCCGCAGCCCCCGCACCTCCAGGCCGGCCCGCGCGCTGTCGGCAACACTCATCCGACGACCTCTCGGTCGGTGCCCGCGGACGTGCGGGCGATTCCGTCGGCGATCAAGTTCGTGCCAACGGTCAGCAGCCCGATCGCGATCACGGGCAACAGGACAGCCCAGGGCTGCACGGTGAAGCCCAGCCGGTTCTCGTTGATCATCAGCCCCCAGTCGGCCTGGTCGGCCTGCAGGCCGGACAGACCCAGGAAGCCGAGCCCGGCCACCAGCGCCACCGAGTACGTCAACCGCAGCCCGGTCTCGACCATCAGCGGGCCGGTCACGTTGGGCAGCAGGTCACCCAGCCGTATCGACCAGCGGCGCAGCCCCATCGACTCTGCCGAGCGCACGTAGTCCCGACCCGCGACGTCGAGCACGGCTGCCCGCATCACCCGGGCCACCCGCGGTGCGTGCCCGGCCGCCACGGTGGCGACGACCGTCCACGGTTGCGGCTCGAACACTGCCAGGAAGAGCAGCGCGAGCACGATCGCCGGGAAGGCCAGCAGCACGTCGGTGGTGCGCATGAGCAGCTCGTCGACCCAGGTGCGGGAGTAACCGGCGACGAGCGCGACGAGCAGCCCCGCACCGACGCCCGCGACGGTGCACAGCACCGACAGCCACAGCACGGAGCCGCCGCCGTACAGGAACCGCGACCACACGTCCCGTCCGAGGGTGTCGGTGCCGAACAGCGTCTCCGGTGCGTCCGGGCTGAACGGTGCGCCGACGAACCCGGTCTCGGACTCCGGTGCCACGAACGGGCCGAAAACCGCCACCAACACGACTATCGACGTGATGACCAGGCCTGCTCGCGTCCGTCCCACCGCCAGCGACCGGCGCACCAGCCCGTGCGTCCCACCGCTCGCGGCGGTGTCCGCGGCGCTGCTCACGAGCCGCCGCCGGTCCGCAGCCGTGGGTTGGTGAGGACGCCGACGACGTCGGCCAGCAGGTTGACCACCACGTAGAACGCCGCCACCAGCATCACCAGCGCCTGCAGCGTCGGGATGTCGCGGGAGTCCACCGCGTCCACCACGCCCTCGCCGATGCCGGGGTAGTCGAAGAGGAACTCGACCAGCACGATCCCGCCGGCCAACCAGGCCAGCTGCAGGGCCACCACCTGCGCCACCGGCCCGATCGCGTTCGGTACCGCGTGCCGCCACAGCACCGTGCGTTCGGGCACCCCGTTGAGGCGGGCCTGGTGCACGAAGTCGCTGTCGAGGATCTCGAGCATGGTGGCGCGCATCATCCGGGTGATGTAGGGCGACACCGCGAGCGCCAGGGTCAGCACCGGCAGCACCAACACCTCCGGCTGCATCAACACCCCCTGGGTCTGGTCGACCACCGCGGGCAGCCAGCGCAGCAGTCCGGTGGAGAAGACGAACAGCAGCGCGATACCGACCACAAACTCCGGCAACGACGCGAGCACCAGGGTGCCGAGGGAGGTCAGGTGGTCAGGCAGCCGGTCGCGGCGCAGGGCGCTCCAGGTTCCCAACGCCAACGCCACCGGCGTGGCGATCAGCGCAGCCAGCACCATCAGCAGCAGCGAGTTCACCGACCGCTGGGCGATCAACTCGACGACCGGGGTCTGGCTGACGACGGATTCACCGAGATCCCCGGTGACCAGGTCACCGGCCCACGACAGGTAGCGCTGCAGTGGTGGGTCGTCCAGGTGCATCTGCGCGCGCACCGCCGCCAACCGCTCCGGGCTCGCCGTCCGCCCCAGCACGGCACGCGCAGCGTCCCCTGGCAGCAGCAGACTGGCACCGAAGACCAGAACCGACACCACGAACAGGATCAGCGCACCGACCGCCAGCCGACGTACGACCAGCCGCCCCAGCGTCACCGCACCACTCCGTGGCCGGCGGGCTCAGACGAACCAAGCATGACGGAACCCGTACCTGTCCAGCGGGTGGCCGGCCACGTTGGGATCAAGACCGCTGATCGTGTTGCTGTAGGCGTCCACCAGGTTGACGAAACCCCAGATGATGTGGCCGCCACTCTCGTGCTCGATGGCCTGCGCCTCCTGGATCATCTCGCAGCGCTTCTGCTCGTCGACCTCCTCCTCTGCGGACTTGACCAGCGAGACGAACTGCTCGTCGGCCCAGTGCGTCTCGTTGAACGGTGAGGCGGGCAACGACCCTTGGGCGGCCTGGGCGAGGAAGGACCGGGTGCCCCAGAAGTCCTGCGCGAACGGCCAGGACAGGTAGTCGTCGCCGTAGAAGGTGCCGGTGTCCACCTGGTTCAACCGGATGTCGACGCCCGCGGCGCGGGCCTGCTCGACGAGCACCTGCGCGGCCTCGACGATCCCCTGCGAGACCGGCGACGTGGTCAGCTCGACCTGCAGCCCCTCCTGCCCGGCTGCCTTCAGCAGCGACTTGGCCTGATCGAGGTCCTTCTCCCGCTGTGGCAGCGAGTCGTTGAAGCAGGGGTCGCCGGGACTGTACAGGTCGTTGGCCAGCTTGCCGTGGCCGACAAGAACCTGGTCGATGAGCTGCTGCCGGTCGGCGATCAGCCGCATCGCCTGACGCACCCGGACGTCGGAGAACGGCTGGGCGTCGACCCGCATGGTGAACGGGTTCCAGTTGCCCGACTCCGACTCGAGCACGGTGAGCTTGGAGTCGTTCTCGACGACGCTGATCTGACCGTAGGGCAGCGACTCGATCGCCTCCACCTGCCCGGAGATCAGCGCGTTGACGCGCGCCGCGTCGTCGGTGAAGTTGATAATGACCAGCTCGTCGAGGTATGGCTCACCCTCGCGCCAATAGTCCGCATACCGGCTGAAGACGCTGCGCTGGCCGGGGTCGAACGACTCGAATGCGAAGGGGCCGGTACCGACCGGCTTATTCGGGTCGTAGTCCTCGGGCACGATGCCCTGGAAGTACTCCGAGATCGCGTCCAGGAACAACGCGGATGGCCGGGTCAGGGCGAACTCGACGGTGCGGTCGTCGAGCTTCTTCATGCCCTTGCGGTCGAGGAACGACAGCAGTTGGGCGCCAACCTTGGGGTCCTTGGGGTCGGTGATCCGCAAGAACGACGCGATCACGTCCTCGGGGCGCACCGGCCGGCCGTCGTGGAAGGTGATGCCGTCCCGGATGCGTGCCGTCCATACGGTCAGGTCGTCGTTGGGCTCGACCGACTCAGCCACCACCGGCGTCAACTCGAACGTGGCGTCGCGGATCAGCAGTGGCTCGTACAGCTGGTGGACCCGGTTGATGTCCGGTCTGTCCACCGGCTTGTGCGCGTCTACGGTGTCGCCCGAGCCGCCCCCGGCCGCACCCATCCGCAGCGAGCCACCGCGTTTCGGTTCGCCGGAGGCTCCGCCCTCGTCTGACTGGGAGCCACCGACCGGATCGGCCGCCGAGCAGGCGGCCAGCCAGCTCGGTGCGGCCAGCGCTCCACTGCCGACGGCGAAACCGCGCAGCACGTCACGCCTGCTGAGGTTCCTCCTGCCTCCTGCCTCCATCGCGGCCGCGATCACTCTTCGCTCGGATTCGTGCATGCCTCACTCCTTCTCGGGACTGCCCTGACGTATATCCAGGTAGCCGGCCGGGCGTCAATCACCTGCGATGAGTCGTTGCACAATCGTCGCCTTGCCCCCCTGTCCGGCGGCGCGACGGGCCAGTCATGCTGTCGAACACGTGGCCGGGCAGCGTCGTCGGTCATGTGGAGGAGTGATCGTGATGCACAGCTGCGGGGTAGACCACCACAGTGGTGACTACACCGACCAACAGCGCGCTGACCTGCGGGTGGTGCTGGCCTTCAACGCCCGGATGGCTGACGCCATCGACCGCTGCCGGGACGTCGGCGCAGTGGAGGCGCTGCTTGACCCCGACCCGTTGCGGTTCATGTGGGTGGATGAGGGAGCCGGCCGCATCCCGGAGTTCCTGGCCGATGTCGACGAGGCCTTGGCCCGCGCCCCGGGGTTGCCCGGACATCGCCGGCTGGGCTGCGCCGACGTCGCCGGCGGTGGCGCCGCCACCCGACCGTCGGTGGCCACCCACACCGATGGACAGGTGGTGTATGCCTGGCTCGAGTGGGAGCCCGGCGTCGGCGACCGGGTGCGTGTCCTGCGCACGCACACCGACAGCAACGGCGCTGGCGAGGTGGAGACGGTCGTCGACGACCCGGCCGACTGCTTTCGCCCCACCGCCATCATCGACGCCTCCGGTCGGCCGTGGGTTCTGTACGGCCGCGCCGACGGCGGGGCGGTCTCGGTGTGGTGCCGCCACCACAGCGGCGACGGCTGGTCCGACGAGGAGCGAGTGAGCGACACCGCGCATCCATCCTTCAACCAAGAGGTGGTCGCACACGACGACGGCACCGTGGAGGTCTGCTGGCAGGGCCGGGTCGGTGAGCGGTTCGCCGTGTACTCCCGCAGGTGGTTCGGCGGCAGAGTGTCGGGCAGTTGGGAGGACACCCGACAGGTCAGCCCAGAAGCCGGTTCAGCTGACGGGGAGAACGGCCCGTCGGTCGCCACCAACGTCTGGGACCCGGCCGTAACAGCGCTGCCCGGCGGCGGCACCGCATACGCCTGGACCGAGTACCGAGCGGGCAGTTACCAGGTGGTGGTCCGGCAACGCGCGGCGGACGGCACGCTCGATGAGCCTCGGGTGGTGACCAGCGGCAGCGACTACGCCCTGCACCCGAGCCTCGCGGTGACCACCG
>JACCYS010000035.1 GCA_013696365.1 Nocardioidaceae bacterium | reverse complement strand
GTAGATGATCGCGTCCTTGTACCAGTGCGGATCGTCGCGCAGGAGATGAGGATGTGCCACTTCGGGACGCAGCAGCGGCTGGCGCGCTGTCATCGGTGCGCAAGGCCCCGCTCAACGGGAGCAATCGTGAAGATGCGAAATGGTTCCCGCGCCGGATCCAGGACCACGGGCAGATCGGCTCCTCGCTCTTCGGTCACTCGGCCGGTCAGCAGGTCGGTCAGCAGGTACGGGTCATCCCGGGCGATCCCGATTGCCGGCAGGTCGGGATGCAGGATGGCACGCTCGGCGATGGTCGGGTCGCAGTTCACCGCCACGAAGACCGCATCCCGCCAACGGTGCGGATGACCGGTCAGCGGATCGACCTTGCCGTGCGCGAGCGCCTTGCGATAGAAGAGCGTTCGCTCTCCGCTCACGTTCTCGAATCGCAGGTTGTCGTACCGCCTGAGCGCCGGCAACTGGTGCCGAAGCCGGTTGAGCTCGCCGATGAGCAGCTTGATGTTGCCCTTCGCGTCCCAGTCACGCGCCCGGATCTCGAACTTCTCTGAATCGAGATACTCCTCGCGCTCACCAAGCCGATCAGCTTCACACAGCTCCCAGCCGGAGTAGATGCCGTAGCTGGACGAGAGGGTGGCGGCCAGCACGCTGCGGATCACGAAGGCCGGTCGACCGTGGTCGAGGTGGTGGGGGTTGATGTCAGGCGTGTTGGCGAACAGGTTGCCGCGGAAGTACTCGACCATCTCGCTCTGCGTCAGCTCGGTCAGGTAATCCCGCAGCTCTGCCGCCGTCTCGCGCCAGGTGAAATAGGTGTAGCTCTGCGTGAACCCCACCTTGGCGAGCTGCCGCATCATCTTCGGCTTCGTGAATGCTTCCGACAGGAAGATCGCCTCGGGATGGTCTCGCTGGATCTCGTTGATCAGCCACGACCAGAACGAAATCGGCTTGGTGTGCGGGTTGTCGACCCGGAAGATCTTCACACCGCGCTCAACCCAGACCTCGAAGATCCGCTTCCATTCGCGCCACAGCTCCTCGCGTTCGGCCGCATCATCGCCGCCGAAGTCCACCGGGTAAATATCCTGATACTTCTTCGGCGGGTTCTCGGCGTACTTGATGCTGCCGTCGGGTGAGTGGCGGAACCAGCCGGGATGCTGCGTCACGTACGGATGATCGGGTGCTGCCTGGATGGCAAGGTCCATCGCCAGCTCCATACCATGCGCCTCGACCGCCTGGCGGAAGTGGAGGAATTCGCTCAGCCCACCCAGCTCCGGCGCCACGCTGTCGTGGCCGCCCGCGGATGAGCCGATCGCGTACGGCGACCCGACGTCGTCCGGGCCGGCATCGAGCGTGTTGTTGCGGCCCTTGCGGTTCGTGCGGCCGATGGGGTGGATCGGCGGGAGGTAGACCACGTCGAAGCCCATGGCGGCGATGTGGGGCAGACGCCACTCCGCCTGCGCGAAGGTCGTGGCCGTCGGTCGTCCGGGGCCTCGGCCCTGCGAGCGCGGGAAAAGCTCGTACCACGCGCCGAAGCGGGCGCGCTCACCATCGACGGTGAGCGGCAGCTCCGGCGAGCGAGAGGCCGACCGGAGGTCGGCGTGACGACGCATCGCGGCGAGCAGCTCATCGGTCACCAGGGCCGTGGCGCGCGTCATTTCGGAACGGGAGCGCTTCAGCTCCGCAAGCGCGTCGCGAACGCGGAGCGCGTCGTCGTCGGCATTCGTCTTCTCGGCGCGACGCAGCGCGGCCACCAGCAGCAGCCGTCCCTCCTCGATCTCGTTCGGTACGGCGACGCCGGCATCGAGCTTCTTGCGGAGACCGTCGCGCCATGAGCCGAAGGCGTCCCGCCAGGCCTCGACCGCGTAGACGTGGCGCCGGTTGCGGAGAAGCTCCACGTGGCCAGACCAGCGGTCGTTGTCGATCGGCCGCATCGGTGCTCGGCGCCACGTGGTCTCATCGTCCGCACGAAGCAGGACGGCAGCATCGAGCAGATCGTGGCCATCGGCGAAGATATCGGCGGTCACGAGCAGCTGGTCCCCCACCACGCGCTTGACCGGGTATCGGCCGCCGTCCAGCTCGGGCGTGATCCGCTCGATGATGATGCTGCGCCGGCTGCCGATCTCACCGGCGCCGGGCTCATCGGCCTCGACGACCGTCTCAATTGCGTGTCGCACGCCTTCTCTCGTCGTAGTCATGG
>JACCYS010000012.1 GCA_013696365.1 Nocardioidaceae bacterium | reverse complement strand
GGGGCGACAACCTGGCGGGACAGCACAGCATCCTCTGGGTCCACCTCGACGACGGAGTGCACATCGGTGGTGGCGCCTCCCACGTCGACGACCGCGACGTCGCCGGCTAGCCCGGCGAGCACCTCAGCGCCGGTGAGGACCACGTCGGGGGTGGGGCCGGTGAGCATCTGCACGAACTCAGCCGACGCGGACAGGTGCCGCCCGCCGATGACGTCGCGCAAGAAAACCGCTCGGATCGCGCCCCTCGCGGGCTCTGGAGCGAGCACACCGATGCGGGGCACCACGTTGGGAGACATCTCGTGCACCACACCTGCGCGGCCCAGGACGGTCGTCACCGCCTCAGCCGCGTCGGTATTTCCGGCAGCCACGACCGGAGTCGCCCAGCCGCTCTCGGCGAGCACCTCGGCGGCGTGCACCAGCACGTCGGCGTTGCCACCGTCGGTGCCGCCGACCAACAGCAGCATGTCCGGGTCGGCTGCGTGCAACGCTGCCAGCCCGTCTTTGCTGAGGCCACCGTGCCCGACGTGCACCACTCGGCCACCGGATGAGAGCGCAACCCGCCGGCCCGCCTCGGCCGTGACCAACTCTTCGTTGCCGACGACGGCGATGCGGAGCCCGCCCCCAGCCGACGAGCAGGCAAGCACCGAGGCGTCGGCGGCTGCGGGCTCGCTACGCGCCAGCTGCTGGCGGCAGGCGGTGAATCCGTGCAGCACGTCGGTGTCGATGGTCGTGCGCCGCTCTGCGGTCGCCACCACCGCAGCGTCGTCCAGGCTGACCAGCAGGGTCTTGGTGAAGGTGGAGCCAAAGTCGGCGCAGACGACCCAGATCCACGCGTCGCTCAGCCAGCCGCGCGGTCGAGCGCCTGAGCCAGATCAGCGATCAGGTCGTCCACCGATTCGATGCCGACACTGAGCCGGACCAGGTCTCCCGGCACCTCCAGCGGTGACCCGCTCACTGACGCGTGTGTCATCAGACCGGGGTGTTCGATCAGCGACTCCACCCCGCCGAGCGACTCCGCGAGCGTGAACACCTCGCAAGCCTCGACCACGTCGACCGCGGCCTGCGTGCCCGCAGCCAGCCGAAAGCTCACCATGCCGCCGAAGTGACGCATCTGCTTGGCCGCGACCTCATGGCCGGGATGCCCGGGCAGGCCAGGCCACAGCACCGTGCTGACATCGGCCCGGGTGGTGAGAAAGTCTGCGACCCGCTCGGCGTTGCCGCTATGGCGGTCCATCCGGACCGGCAGCGTTCGGAGCCCACGCAGCACCAGCCACGAGTCGAACGGGCCGGCGACGGCCCCGGCCGCGTTCTGCATAAACGTCAACTGCTCGGCGAGGTCGTCGTCGTCGACCACCAGCGCGCCGCCGATGACGTCGGAGTGGCCGCCGCAGTACTTGGTGGTGGAATGCACGACGATGTCCGCGCCGCGGGTCAGTGGCTGCTGCAGGTACGGAGAGGCAAAGGTGTTGTCGACGACCAGCAGGGCGCCGGCGCCGTGTGCAACCTCGGCCAATGCTTCGATGTCGGCGATACCGAGCAGCGGGTTGGTGGGGGTCTCCACCCACACGATCTTGGTGCGGCCAGGATCGATCGCCCCTCGCACCGCGTCCACGTCGGCGACTGGCGCGATCGTGTAGTGCAGCCCCCACGGCTCGTGCACCCGGGAGAACTGCCGAAAAGTGCCGCCGTAGGCGTCGTCGGGGATGACGACATGGTCTCCCGGCCGACACAACGCCCGCAGCAGGGCGTCCTCGGCAGCCAGCCCACTGGCGAAGGCCAGGCCGTGACTGCCGGCCTCCAGTGCGGCCAGGCACTGCTGTAGTGCTGTCCGGGTCGGGTTGGCGGAGCGGGAGTACTCATAACCCTCGCGCAGCCCACCCACACCGTCTTGCTTGTAGGTGCTGGTGGCGTAGATTGCCGGCACGACGCTGCCGGTGCGAGGATCGGGCTCCTGCCCGGCTCGGATCGCCAGGGTTTCGAAGCCAGGTCGCTGCCGGTCATCATCACGGTGCATCGGCATGCAGCGACCATACCGCCGCCCATCCGAGCTCCGGATGATCCGGGCAGGTCGCAGCGTTGTGCATCATCAACGCCAGCCACCTGAGGAGGCATTCCGTGCTGTTTAGCCGCTCCAAGACGCACCTGCCCACTGCCGACGAGGCCCTCAGCGGCCGCGACACCCGCCCCTTCTCCGTCGGTGGCGCGCACGCCACGCTCGGCACCCCGGTCGAGACCGACGTGCCCGATCGATATGCGGAGGCAGTCTTCGGTCTGGGCTGTTTCTGGGGTGAGGAGAAGACCTTCTGGCAGCTGCCCGGTGTCTGGTCCACCTCAGTCGGCTACGCCGGCGGGCAGACCCCGCACCCGACGTACGAGGAGGTGTGCAGTGGTCGCACCGGGCACGCGGAGGTCGTCCGGGTCGTCTTCGACCCGGCGCAGGTGTCCTACACCCAGTTGCTCAAGGTCTTCTGGGAGAGCCACGACCCGACTCAAGGGATGCGGCAGGGCAACGATCAGGGTACGCAGTACCGCTCGATCATCTTGACCACGTCCGCAGAGCAGACCGAGCAGGCTGAGGCCTCGCGCGCCACCTACCAGCAGGCGCTCTCCGCCCGCGGCTACGGCGAGATCACCACCGCTATCCAGCCACTGGAGACCTACTACTACGCCGAGGACTACCACCAGCAGTACCTGGCCAAGAACCCGTTCGGCTACTGCCCGGTGCACGCCACCGGGGTCAGCTGCCCGATCGGCACCGGGGTGACCGCCGACTAGCGGCGAACGGCCGCGCACCACCGTGTGGCCAGCCACCGGGGAAGCACCGCGACCCTTGGCAGGGTTCCGAGGGCGGCAACACACCCAACCACCCCGGAGCGCCCCATGGCTGGCACCTACGACTACTCCGACCTGCGCGCGCTGTTCGTCAGCTGCACGCTGAAACCGAGCCCCGAGCGGTCCCACACCGAGGGTTTGATGGCTGACAGCATCGCCATCATGCGGCGGCAGGGTGTGACCGTGGAGCAGATCCGGGCCGTTGACCACGTCATCGCCGCCGGCGTGCAACCCAACATGAGCCCGTCGGGGGTACGCGACGACTGGCCCGGCATCGCCGAACAGGTCCTCGACGCCGACATCCTTGTCGTTGGTACGCCAATCTGGCTGGGAGACAAGTCCAGCGTGTGTACACGGGTTATCGAACGGCTCTACTCGTTGTCCGGTCACACCAACAACACCGGACAGTACGTCTACTACGGCAGGGTCGGTGGCGTCGTCGTGACCGGGAACGAGGACGGAGTCAAGCACGTCGCCATGAACGTCCTGTACTCGTTGCAGCACCTCGGCTACGTCATCCCACCGCAGGCAGACGCGGGGTGGATCGGCGCGGTGGGACCCGGGCCGTCGTACCTCGACCCTGACTCCGGCGGCCCGCACAGCGAGTTCACCCAGCGCAACATCACCTTCATGACGTGGAACCTCATGCATCTTGCTGCGATACTCAAGCGAGCGGGCGGTGTGCCAGCCCACGGAAATCAGCTCACCGCGTGGGACGCCGGTGAGCGCTTCGACCATCCCAACCCCGAGTACCGCTGACCGGACCCGGATAGGGGCAGTGATGGGCTCGATCGACCTGACCGTCCTGGCGGTGGTCTTGCTGGGCTTCGCCTTGCTTTCCCAGCGGTCACGTCGCTGGCCCGTGACGATGCCGATGGTCATGGTGACGGCCGGGTTGTTGAGCCACGCCGTCGGGCTTGTCGACCTCGATCTGTCCGGCAGCCGTATCGAGATGGTCGGCGAGGGCGCGCTGGCGCTCGTGCTGTTCAGCGACGCGGTGCGGCTCGACCCGGGCGCGCTGCGTCGGGAGCGGGGAATGCCGTTGCGGCTACTGGCTGTCGGGCTGCCGCTGTCGATCCTGCTCGGGGCCGGCATCGTCGCGGCGCTGCTGCCGGCCCTGTCACTCGCGCAGGCTGCCCTGTTGGCGGCCGTACTCGCGCCCACCGACCCAGCGTTGGGACAAGCCGTCGTAGACGACCGATCGGTACCGCTCAAGGTGCGCCAATCGCTCAACGTCGAGTCGGGGCTCAATGATGGCCTGGTGCTGCCGGTGGTGTTGTTGCTGCTGTCGTTGGCCGGTGCGCAGTCGGCCGCAGAGTCATGGCCGATCTACTTTGCCCAGCAGGTCGGTCTCGGCGTGGCACTGGGCGCCGGGATCGGCGCCGCCGGAGGCTTCCTGCTGCGACGCGCCTTGTCAGCCGCCTGGGCCGACGGCCTGTTCGCCCAGCTGGGCACCCTCGCGATCGCAGTCCTGGCACTGGCGGCCGCGGAAACAGCCGGTGGCAATGGATTCGTGGCAGCCTTCGTCGGTGGTCTGGCCTTCGCCGCGTTCGCCCGGGGTCGAGCGGACCACCTTGTGGAGTACACCGAGGATTCCGGACAGCTGCTAGCCGCCGCCAGCTTCTTTCTGTTCGGGAACGTCTTGGTGCCGATCGGGCTGCACCGTCCGAGCCCGGCCGTGGTGGTCTGCGCCGTCGCCACGCTGACTGTCGGGCGGCTGCTGCCGGTAGCGGTCAGCCTGATCCGCTCGGGTACCGCATGGCAGACACAGGCGTTCGTCGGCTGGTTCGGACCACGGGGGCTGGCTTCGATCGTGTTCGGGCTGATCTTGCTGGAAGAGCACGTGCCGAGGGCACAACAGCTGTTCTCCGTGATCGTGCTCACCGTGCTGCTGAGTGTCGTCGCGCACGGCGCGACCGCCGGCTGGGGTGCCCGACGGTACGGCGCCTGGTACGCCGCATCGGGGCGACACGAAGCGTCGGCGGCCGAGAGCCAACCTGTGAGAGAGCATCGGAGCCGCTGGCGCGGCGACTTCTCCGGCTAGCGTGGCGTTATGCGGATCGTGTCACTGCTGCCCTCGACCACCGAGATCCTGTATGGCTTGGGCGCCGGGAACGACATCGTCGGGGTGACGTTCGAGTGTGACTATCCCGCTGCCGCGCGGGGTACGCGGATCGTGTCGACCAGCAGCCTGCCGTGCGGCCTCACGCCGGCAGAGATCGACCTGGCCGTATCCGAACGCCTGGCAGCAGGCGAAGACCTTTACCACCTGGACGCCGGGGCGCTGGCAGACCTGGACGCCGACGTGGTGGTGACCCAAGACCTCTGCGCGGTGTGTGCGGTGGACGTCGGCGTCGTCGATGAAGCGCTCGCACACCTGGGCTGTGCGGCGCAGGTGGTGACCGTCGACCCGCACACTCTGGCGGAGGTACTGGACTCGATCGAGCAGCTCGGCGCGGTGTGCGGACGGCAGGCGGCCGCAAGCGAGTTGGTCGCTGGACTGCGGGGACGGCTGGACGCGGTGGCGGCCACCGTGCGCGGCCAACCGCGACCACGGGCGCTGGTGCTGGAGTGGACCGACCCACCGTTCGCCCCCGGGCACTGGGTGCCGGAGATGGTCGAGGCAGCGGGCGGCACCAGTGTGCTCGGGGTGCCGGCGGCCCCGTCGCAGCGGGTCGGCTGGGAGGCGGTTCGGGCCAGTGCACCCGAGGTGATCGTGTCTGCACCATGCGGGTTCGCACTGCCGGCATCAGTGGCGCTGGCTGGCGAGCTGGTGGCCGGGCAGCAACTGCCCGCCCACGTACCGGTATGGGCCGTGGACGCGAACGCCTCGTTCGCCCGGCCGGGCCCAAGGCTGGTCGACGGCGTGCAGGCCCTGGCCGCGATCATGCACCCCGCGATCCTGCACCCGGAGTTGGGCGCACCCGACCCGCGGTTGGCCCGACGGATCCGCTGAGGTCAGACCTCGATCGGCGTCAGCGGGTGGATCTCAGGCGGCTCGGCGAGGTGATCGGCGGTCTGCGCGAGCGCTGTCTGCAGGTGCTCGGTGCCCAGGTGCGCGTCCAGATCTGCTTGCGCGCGCCACCGCTCGGTGGTGATGAACGTTCCCGGGGCGACCGCGGACTCGTACAACTGATAGTCCAGACAGCCCTCCTCTGCTCGGGTCGGCGGCACCAGTTGCGTGAGCGCCGCACGCACCTCGTCAACCGACGCCTGCTGGGCGGTGATGACGGCAACCGCATGGATCTCGCTCACTGCGCTTCTCCTGACTGCACTGCTCGCGGCCACTGTGGCCGTGCTGGGACGCTACTCCTCGGCGAGCGGCAAGCGTTCAGCCGTTCAGTCGCTGAGGTGTCCGAGCAGATCGTGCCGGGTCACCACACCGACCGGCCGGCCGTCCTCTTGCACCAGCAACGCATCGGCACCCCCGAGTGCCGACACCGCATCTGCAGCGGGCTGTCCGGAGCCGATGCTGGGCAGCGGCGCACCCATGTGCCGCTCGACCCGGTCGGTCAACGATGCCTTGCCGGCGAACAATGACTCCAACAGGTCCCGTTCGCTCACCGAGCCGGCCACCTCGGCCGCCATCACCGGCGGTTCGGCCCGGACAACTGGCATCTGGGACACCCCGTACTCCCGCAGGATCGCCACCGCGTCGGCAATCGTCTCACCGGGATGGGTGTGCACAAGGTTGGGCAGGCGGCCGCCCTTGGCCCGCAGCACGTCGCCGATGCTCAGACCCGCCTGGCCGGGCAGGAAGCCGAAGCGCGACAGCCAGGCATCGTCGAAGACCTTCGTCAGGTAGCCGCGACCCCCGTCCGGCAACAGCACAACGATCACCGCGTCGTCACCGGCGGGTGTGCCCGCCAGCTCTGCGGCGAGCTGCAGCGCGGCAACAGTGGCCATGCCGCAGGAGCCGCCGACCAACAGCCCCTCCTCCTGCGCGAGCCGCCGGGTCATCGTGAAGGCATCGCCATCCGAGACGGCGATGATGCGGTCACAGACCTCGGGGTCGTAGGTGGCCGGCCAAAAATCTTCGCCGACGCCTTCGACCAGATAAGGCCTCCCAGTGCCGCCGGAGTACACCGAGCCGACAGGGTCGGCCCCGACGATGTGAACGCGCCCACCGCTGGCTTGCTTGAGGTAACGGCCTGCCCCGCTGATGGTGCCGCCGGTGCCGATGCCGGCGACGAAGTGCGTGATCCGCCCGTCGGTCTGTTCCCACAGCTCGGGCCCGGTCGTCTCGAAGTGGCTGCGCGGGTTGTTGGCGTTGGCATACTGGTTAGGCTTCCAGCCGCCGTCGGTCTCGCGGGTCAGACGGTCGGAAACCGAGTAGTAGGAGTCCGGGTGATCCGGCTCCACCGCGGTCGGACAGACCACGACCTGCGCACCGTAGGCCTTGAGCACGTTGCGCTTGTCCTCGCTGACCTTGTCGGGGCAGACGAAGACACATCGGTAACCCCGCTGTTGGGCCACCAGAGCCAACCCCACCCCGGTGTTTCCCGAGGTCGGCTCCACGATCGTGCCGCCCGGCCGCAGTGACCCGTCCGCCTCCGCAGCGTCCACCATCCGCACCGCGATCCGGTCCTTGACCGAGCCGCCGGGGTTGAGGTACTCGACCTTGGCGAGCACCATCGGGCCGGCTCCCGAGGCAGCGGGGGGTGCCACCGAGCCGAGGCGCACCAGCGGGGTGTCACCGATCAGGTCGAGCACAGAGTTCACGTAATGCACGCATGTCAGCCTAGGGCCGCCGCCTACCCTTCGACCATGACCCGCGCGAGCGCAGCACGTCGCCTTGCCAGCGCCGCCGCCGTCGGTAGTGGCGGGCTGGGCCTGCTGGGCGGCTCGCTGTATGCCGTGATGCGCGCACAGGCCGCGTACGCCCGGCGGGTCATCGGTCAGGCGACCACACCCCCACCAGACGCTGACGGCACCTACGGGGACCAGTCCTCACACGACGGCATCCGGCTGCTGGTGGTGGGCGACTCCTCGATGGCCGGATACGGCATGGAGCACCCCACCGACACCCCACCGGCGATGCTCGCCAGCGGTTTGTCCCACATCGCCGGCCGACCGGTGACCGTCGTCAGCACCGCACAGGTCGGCGCTCGGTCGTCAGACCTGCAGGGACAGCTGGATCGGGGTCTCACTGTCCGGCCCGACGTGGTGGTGCTGGTGATCGGCGCCAACGACGTCACTCACCGGGTGTGGCCGTCGGAGTCGGTTCGGCTGCTCGCGGCCGCCGTACGTCGGCTGCGAGACGCCGATGTCGAGGTGGTTGTCGGCACCTGCCCAGACCTCGGCACGCTGCGCCCGCTCGCGCAACCACTGCGCGAGCTGGCTCGTCGGTGGAGTCGGCGGCTGGCGGCCGCGCAGACCATCGCGGTGGTCGAGGCAGGCGGTCGGTCGGTGTCGCTGGGGTCGCTGTTGGGTCCGACGTTCGCCATGGCCCCGGCCGAGCTGTTCGGCCCGGACCGCTTCCACCCGTCGATGGCCGGGTACGCCGGCATGGTGGCGGCGCTGCTGCCCTCCGTGGCCGATGCTGTCGGCGCGTGGGATGACGACGGTGACGAGGGCGCAGACCACCCGAATGCGGCTGGCGGCCTGGTGCTGCCGGTGTCGTTCGCCGCAGCCGAGGCTGCGGTGCACGAGGGCCTGGAGGTGGCTGCCACCCAGCTGGCTGGGCGTGATCGCGGTCCTCGCGGACGCTGGGCTCAGCTGCAGCGTCGGGTGCGACGCGCCGACCAGTTGCCCGCGGTGGCCGACGTTCGCGGCAGCTGAGTCCGTTGGCGGGCAGTTTCGTCTTGTGCGGTCCGCACCGATACGGCACGCTGCCAGGATCGGTGAACCGCCGGTCACACAGCGCCGGTCACATATGGAGGCACGATGACGCTGCACCACTCCGAAGAGACCCATCAGCAGTTGGTCGCCCGCGTTCCCGGGGCGACCGGTACGGAACTTCCCGAGTGGTTCAGACGCCTTGAGGACGGCCCAAGCTTCAGTCGCTTCGACGACCGGGTGCGCTGGCTGCGTGACGAGTACGAGTTGGCACACGGGCACGCCACTGCCATCGTGCACGAGCACAACCTGCGCCGTTCGCGGCGCTCGTTTGCCTGAGCGTCACGAACGACACCGGCGCAGCACCGCAGGATTGCGCCGAACAGCCGCGGCTCAGTCGCCGCGCAGGATCGCCAGGATCCGCAGCATCTCGATGTAGATCCACACGATGGTGACGGTCAGCCCGAAGGCGGCCCGCCACGACTCGCGCTCCGGCGCCCCGGCGGCGACCGCCCGCTCGACGAAGTCGAAGTCGAGGATCAGCATCAGCACGCCGAGGATGACGCCGACCACGCTGGTGATCAGCCCGAACGTACCGAAGCCGTTGAAGCCGAAACCCGCGCCGAAGAAGCTCATCACGAAGCTGAGCATCGCCAGCGCGACGAACCCGAACATCGCGGCGACGACTCCCCTGCGGAACTTGTCGGTCACCTTGATGTCGAGCACCTTGTAGGCGGTCAGGGTGCCGGCGAAGGCCGCCATCGTGCCGACGATCGCTCCGAGCACGACCCCGTCGAAGAACGTCTCGAACACCTTGGAGATGGCGCCGACGGCGACACCCTGCACGACGGCGTAGGCGAGCAC
Organism: Nocardioidaceae bacterium; assembly: GCA_013696365.1. Taxonomy (GTDB): domain Bacteria; phylum Actinomycetota; class Actinomycetes; order Propionibacteriales; family Nocardioidaceae; genus JACCVL01. The sequence goes on along the minus strand of JACCYS010000012.1, from coordinate 9,705 downwards.
GAGCGCCGGACTGACCACACGCTTGAAGGAGTTGGCCATCGCCAACCCGAAGCCGATGAGCGCACCGCCGATCATCAGCGCGCGCGCCTGACTGAGGTTGGCCGCAGCGTCTGCGCCGGTGCCGGCGACCTCGCCGATCACCAGCCAGGTGACGGCGGCCGAAGCGACCAGCAGACCAAGGGTGGCAGCGGTCCGCTGTACGACCGAGTCGATGGTGATGCGGTCGCCACCGACCTGGGTGGGCGACGCTGGGCCGGTCGGCCCGCCCGTCCCTGACGTCCCGGGTGATCCGACGGACCAGTCGGCGGGGCTGCGGGTGCCTGCGGCGCTACGAGTGGCTCGACCGTTGAACGTCTCGCTGCGGGTGAACACCGGGTTGCTGCTCTGCATCTCTCCTCCAGGGACGTGCCCCGATTCTCGGGGCCGACGGGTCCAGCCTACCGACGCCGCCGAGACGACGCGGTCACACACCACAGGTAACGCCGCGGGTCGCGCGGACGTTCCGTGCTCCTGGTGGGAATCGAACCCACACTGGGACGGGTTTAAGCCGTCTGCCTCTGCCGATTGGGCTACAGGAGCAACAGTTGGGCAAAGCTCAGACCAGCATGCCCGAACGACCGTCAGCATGCGGGCGTACGGCGACGATGTGGTGCAGCCCGATCCGGCCCCGCTCGAAACCGACGGTGGCCAGAGCCAGCGAAAGCCGCCAAACCCGAAGCTTGCTCTGACCCAGCACCGACGCGGCCCGGCTGGCGTGTGCATCCAGCCGAGACAGCCAGGCCAGCATCGTGATGGCGTGCTGCTCGCGCCATGATTCCAGCAGCCGCACCTCCAGACCGGCGCCCTCCAGCGCACCGGTAACGGTGCCGACGGGTGGCAGCGGACCTTGCGGCATCACGTAAGCGGACATGAAGGTCGGCCCGGGCGTGTCGGCACCCGGGCGGGAGGTCAGCGCCTGCAGCGCGAGCCTTCCGCCGGGCCGCAGCAGTTGCTGCACATGCCCGAAATAGGCCGGCAGGTCGGCTTCGTCGACGTGTTCCATCGACTCGATCGCCGCCACCGCGTCGTACGGGCCGTCCTCCACCGCGCCAATGTCACCGAGTCTGATCTCGGCCCTTTCACTGACATCCGCCTCCGCGAGTCGGCGCCGAACCACGTCGGCCCGCTCGGCCGAGCGCACCAGCCCCACCGCCTGCACCCCGCGATGGCGCACGGCATGCACGACCAGTGGTCCCCAGCCGCAACCCACATCGAGCAACCGCATGCCGGGCTCAAGACCGAGTCGGTCACAGACGAGGTCGAGCTTGCGGCGCTGAGCGGCCTCAAGGTCGCCCTGGTCGTCGTCCCAGCGGGCACATGAGTACGCCAGCGTCTCCCCGAGGACATCGCCCAACAACTCCAGGCCACCCACATCGGGCAGGTCGGCAGCAGCCTGGTCACGGGCACCGCGCGGGGCAGCGCCAGCCAGCAGGCGCTCCTCGTCCGGCGGTTTGGGGGCCGGACCCACCGCACCGAGGAGCACCGCGGTGCGCAACACCTCTCGGCGGTCAGCCGCGCCGAGCGCAGGCTTACCGCCGACAAGCGCACCGTAGGCCGCGAGCGCCCGCAGACCTTCGACCAAATCGCCCTCGATCTCCAACTCGCCGGCCACGTAGGCGCGGGCCAGGCCGAGCTCGCCCGGTGCCCACAGCAACCGGCGCACCGCGCGGCGGTTCAGCACCCGGACCGTTGGCCCGTCGGCGCCACCGGCGGATGAGCCGTCCCAGCCCACGAGGCGACCGGGCGGATCGATGCCGAACAGGTGCACCAGCAGGTCGTTGAGCCGGTTGGCAACCCCGATGCGTGTGGGCGATCTGGGGTGGCGGTCGTTCATCTGCTGGTCCCTTGCAGGTCGGCGACGTCGGCGGCGCGGTGCATCACCCCGGCAAGCATCTGCGCGGTGAGACGGCCGGTGAAGGTGTTCTGCTGGCTGGGGTGATAGCTGCCCAGCAAGAGCACCTCGCCGCCCGCCGGGCGTCCCAACACCGCCTCGGCAGCATGGCCAAAGCGGGGCACCGGCCGCGGAACGTGACCGCCGGCCTGACGGACCAGCCGAAGTGCAGCATCCCAGGCGAACCCGCCCAGTGCGACCAGCACCCGGAGTGTGGGCCAGAGCCGGCCCACCTCGCCGACCAGCCAGGGCGCGCAGGTGTCCCGCTCGAGGATGCTGGGCTTGTTGGCCGGCGGGGCACAGCGCACCGCGGCGACCACCCGGGTGCCGAGCAACTGCAACCCGTCACCGGCATGGACGCTGGCGGGCTGACTCGCCAACCCGGCGGCATGCAGCGCGACGTACAGCCAGTCGGCGGAACGGTCGCCGGTGAACACCCGGCCAGTGCGGTTCCCACCGTGCACCGCAGGTGCCAACCCCACCACCAGCACCCGGGCGTCGCTCGCGCCGAAGCCGGTCACTGGGCGTCCCCAGTAGGGCTCGTCGGCAAACGCGCGCCGTTTCGCCACCGCAACCTCCTCTCGCCAGCTGACCAGCCTGGGGCAGGCGCGGCATACCGACACCGCGGCATCGAGCCCGGTCAGTGAGTCGGCATCGTCGGCAAGTTGGGCGACCTCACCGGCGTCGGCGGCGCGGGGGGTGGATGTGCCAGCCGGGTCGCCGGGCCAGCCGGTGCCCGGCGCAACCGGGCTGTCGAACAGCTCGCCGGTCACCGGGTGCGGCAAGCCGGTCACGGCGGCCCAGCCTGGTCGGCGCGGGTTGTCGGGTCGACCAGCGACCAGGCAAGCCCATCGAGCACGTCGTGGGTGCTCGCCAGCACCTCAACCGAACCCACCTGGCCGAGGATGCGGTCGAGCACCAACGCTCCACCACCGATGACGTCCGCACGGCCGGGATGCATGAAGTCCATCGCCCGACGCTCGGCCACAGTGGCAGCCAACAGCGCTGCACAGGATGCGCGGACGCCGGTCGCATCGAGACACGACCCATGCAGCCCGTCGGCGCCGGGCGCGCCCAGCCCGAGGGTGTGCGCAGCAACGGTCAGCCCGGTCCCGCCGACCACGACGACCAGGTCGACATCGTCGACGGGCACTCCTAGCGCGGCGAGAGCCGCGTCGACGTCGACGGTGGCCGCGGCAATCTGGTCAGGGGTGGGTGGGTCGTCCGTCAGATGCCGTTCGGTCAGGCGTACCGAGCCGACGTCGGCCGAGCCGGCGGCGTCCACCCGCGGTCCTTGGCCGCGGACGAGCTCGGTCGAGCCGCCGCCGATGTCGATCAACAGCAGGCGTGCCTGGGCCGGCTCGGCCAACCCGCGCACTGCACCCGCATACGACGTCGCCGCCTCGTCCACGCCCGAGAGCACCCGCGGCTGGGCGCCGAGGTGGCGCTGCAGGCCGCTGACCAACTCCTCGCCGTTCGCGGCGTCGCGGGTCGCCGACGTGGCGGCGATCGCCACGTGCGCCGGGTCCAGCTCGACCCCGAGTGCGGTGATCTGCTCGGCATATTCGGCGGCGGCCTGCAGCGTTCGGTCCACTGCATCCGGTGCTAACTGCCCGGTACGGTCCACCCCCTGCCCGAGTCGCACGATGCGCAGGGTTCGCAGCACGTCATGCTGCGCACCGCTATCGGCATCCAGGTCTGTCACCAGCAGCTTGAGGGAGTTGGTGCCACAGTCCACGGCAGCCACGCGCCTCATTGGACGCACCGCCCGGAGCTCCACCATGGCCCCAACATCTGCACGGCCTCGTCGCCGAGGGGATTGCTGCCGGGACCCTCGGCGAGGCTGTGACCGGCCAGCGCGTGCAGGCACTTGACGCGAGTGGGCATGCCGCCCGCGGACACTCCCTCGACCTCGGCGACCTCACCCAGCGCCGAACGCCGGGCAAGGTAGGCGTGATGCGCCTGAGCGTAGGCCGCGGCAAGGTGTTGGTCGGACGTCAGCCGATCGGTCATCTGCTGCATCACGCCGTCTGCCTCCAGGGTGCCGATGGCGCCGGCCAACCGCGGGCAGGTGACGTAGAACAGCGTGGGGAACGGGGTGCCATCGGGCAGCCTTGGTTCGGTCTCCACGACATCGGGCAGCCCGCACCGGCAACGGTGGGCGACCGCGTGCACCCCACGGGGTGGCCGTCCGAGCTGGGCGCCCACGGCGTCGAGGTCGGCGCCGCTCACCGGCTCGCTCACGTCGCCCCCGCCGTGCTGCGGGAGGCACCGGTCACTGGTCGTTGCCGGCCTGCCGGCTGCTCGCCCACAAGGTCTCGTACCACGTTGGCTCCTCCCCCTCGATGCCGTTGACCGGCTCGGCGAGGGCGCCGACTGCCTCACCGTCGGGCAGCACCACGCGATAGCCGGTCTCCCCGGGTTGCAGATAGCCGAGGCGTTCGCGGGCCTGCTGCTCGACATAGGCCTCGTCGGACCAGCGGCGCTTCTCGCGCTCGAGGTCAGCCACCTGATCGCGGCTACTGCTGATCTGCTGCTCGGCCTGCGCGATGTCGTTGCGCTGGTCCAGCCACGCGCGCATGCTGGATCCGTACGAGACGAGGAGCACCAGCAGCACCAGCCCGAGCACGGCCGCACGATGGGTGAGCCGGATGGCGGGCCGCTGCCTGGTCGAACTCAACGCTCAGGCCTCACGCGCCGCGAGTCGCGGGAAAGCCAACCGGCCCGCGTAACGGGCAGCGTCGTCCAACTCTTGCTCGATGCGCAGCAACTGGTTGTACTTTGCCACCCGCTCAGAGCGTGCCGGAGCGCCTGACTTGATCTGCCCGCAGTTCGTGGCCACGGCAAGGTCGGCGATCGTGGTGTCCTCGGTCTCGCCCGAACGGTGGCTCATCATGCACCGGAAGCCGTTGCGGTGGGCCAGATCGACAGCGTCCAGAGTCTCGGTGAGCGTACCGATCTGGTTGACCTTGACCAGCAGCGCATTGGCGGCGCTCTCGTCGATACCGCGCTGCAGCCGCTCCACGTTGGTGACGAACAAGTCATCGCCGACCAACTGGACACGCTCCCCTAGAGTTGCCACCAACGACTGCCAGCCCGGCCAGTCGTCCTCGTCCAGCGGATCCTCGATGGACACGATCGGGTAGGCCTGCACTAGCTCGGCGTAGTAGTCGGCCAGCTCGTCCGCGGTCTTGGTGCCGCCCTCGAAGGCATAGGACCCGCCGCCGGTGTGAAACTCGGTCGCCGCCACGTCGAGCGCGAACGCAATGTCGTCGCCGAGCCGCAGCCCGGCCGACTCGACCGCGGTGGCGATCAAGTCGAGGGCGTCGCGGTTGGACGGCAGGTCGGGGGCGAAGCCACCCTCATCGCCGAGCCCGGTGGCCAGGCCGCGCTCCTTGAGCACTGCCTTCAGCGCGTGATAGACCTCCGCGCCCTGGCGCAGCGCCTCGGCGTATGTCGGGGCGCCGATCGGCGCGATCATGAACTCCTGCACGTCCACACCGCTGTCGGCGTGCGCACCGCCGTTGATGATGTTCATCATCGGCACCGGCAACAGGTGTGCGTTGGAGCCGCCGACGTAGCGGAACAAGGGCAGCCCGGCGGAGTCGGCCGCCGCCCGCGCCACCGCGAGTGACACCCCGAGCAGCGCATTGGCGCCAAGCTCGGACTTGTTGTCGGTGCCGTCGAGGTCGAGCAGAGCCTGGTCGACGAGACGCTGCTCGTGGGCGTCCGCACCGGTGATCTCGGGACCGATCACGTCGTTGACGGCGCGAACGGCCTTCTCGACGCCCTTGCCCAGGTAGCGGTCGCCGCCGTCACGCAGCTCAACGGCCTCGAACTGTCCGGTGGAGGCGCCGGACGGGACCGCCGCCCGGGAGAGCGTGCCGTCGTCAAGGACCACCTCGACCTCGACGGTTGGGTTGCCTCGGGAGTCGAGAATCTCGCGGGCTCCCACCGCCTCGATGCTGGCCACGCGGGGTCGCTCCTCGTCCGGTAGGCGGTTTGGTCACACGGCATTCGTGCATGGACGCCGACAGGCTATCCAGCCGAGGCGCTCCGGCGGCGGACGCCACCCCCACTCCCCCAATCATCCAAGGGTTATCGCGCACCACCGCCCCCCGGGAGCGGTGTGAGCGGCGCGAGCCCGGGCGAGTAGTCACTCTCTGTCTCGCCAGGGACTGCCGGGTGGCGCGGACGCCATGTTGGCGCCGTCCTCGTCGAACGGGACGTCGTGCCGGCGGCAGGCGGCACGCGGCCCGTCGTGGGCGACGGCTTGGGCTTCGGGGCCGAAGACGGCCAGCGTCGCCCTATTCCCAAGCGCATCTCCATCGGACGCAATCGAGTGCGGTTCTATGGGGCACCGCAGCCGACTCACGTGCCCCGCAACGCCGCACTCGACCAGGCGGTCATCTCGGGCAGCCGTATGCGCGGTCAGAAGGATGCGGCGGCTTCTGCGGCGACGATCCGGTCGGCAAGCGCCGACGTGGTACGCCGCAGCGCGGCCTCCGGGTCGACACCCGCCGCCCGCGCCTCGGCCACCAGAGCCAACAGCCGGGCACCGTAGGAGTCGTCATCGGCAGGCACCGCCACGTCTAGCCCCGAGCGGGCGACCCGGCCCAGCATCTTGTCGGCGCGGGCGAGCGCGGGCAGGGCAGCGGGGATGCCGTCAAGCAGCGAGGTTCGCTGCTTCTCGGCGGTTTTGATCGCGTCCCAGTTGGCCTCGACCTCTTCGGCGCCGTCGACCGCAGCGCCGGCGAAGACGTGCGGGTGTCGGGCGACGAGCTTGTGCACGATGTCCTTTGCCACCTCGTCGATGCCCCACGGGTCGTCGGGATGCTCTTCGGCCAGCCGGGCGTGAAAGACCACCTGCAACAACAGGTCGCCGAGCTCCTCACGCAGATGCTGACGGTCGCCGGAGTCCAGGGCCTCGAGCACCTCATAGGTCTCCTCGAGCAGGTATGTCGCCAGGCTCGCATGCGTCTGCCGGGCATCCCACGGGCAGCCGCCGGGCGAGCGCAGCCGGTCCATCACGGCCACCAGATCATGCACGGGGACGCCGTCGGCGGACGCCGACCCGGTCAACGGTGAGCCTCGATCGTTCAGGAGCAAACCTGACTGGCGGGCGCGTCGGCATCCGTGCCGCCCGCCGTGGAGGCACTGGCGGCATCCTCGTCGTCGGCAGGAACCGACAACGAGCCACTGCCACCGACGATCTGGCCATCGTCGGGTGTGCCGAACCTGGGGTCGAGCTCGATATCGGCGTCGGCGGCGCGCTCGGCCAAATACTCCTGACCGGCGGCGATCGCCGCCTCAGGGTCGGCCGCAGCCTCCTGCCCGCCCTGCTCACTGCCAATGGCACGGGTGCTGGCGTCCAGTCTGCTGAAGACCCCGATGTAGTCGGTCAGCGCGCTGGTCTCGTCGTCCGACATCATCGCGAACAGTTCCTCGAACTGCGTCAGATCGGACTCGGCAGCAGATGCCGGCACGTCGATGTCGAGGTCGTCGACCGCTTGCGAAGCGAGCTCGGCGTTCATCAATGTCCCCAACACACGATTGCGATATTCGGCGGTGTCGCGGGGTGTGGGCGGCTGGTCCTGCAGCTTGGCCGAGGCGATGTCCGCCGCGCAGAACGCGCGGGCCATCGCGTCGACCTCACTGAGCGGGATCGTCACGCCGTCTACGGTGGCCGCAGCACCCGGGTTGACGCCGCCGCACCCGCCGAGCACCAGACCTGCGACCGCCACCGCGGCAGCTAGTCGGCTTCGACGCATGCGCTCGTCCTCCTCGAGAAGCTCTCTCGACTGCTGCCCTCAGACCCCGGCCGGCGGGCCGGGATCGACCACGGTGTCCACGACGCCGCGGCACCAGTCGAGCAGCGGCCCATCGGTGAGCAGCGCGTCACCCACCGGAGCCGTCTTGGGCCGCGGCACCAGGATCGTACGCGTGGCGCCCTTGACCAGGCTGCGCGGGTACAGCCGCTGCAAGCGCAGCTGCCGCGACTCAGTGAGGTCGACCGGCCCGAAGCGCACGTTGGGACCGGCAGCAGTGACCTCGGCCAACCCCGCCGCTCGTACTCTCGTTCGCAGCCTGGCCACCTGCAGCAGTGTCTCGACAGGTGCGGCCGGCTCGCCGTAGCGGTCGACCAGCTCGGCGCGCACCTCGTCTGTCTCGGCGTCGTTGTGCACCGCAGCCAGCCGCTTGTAGACCTCAAGGCGGAGCCGTTCACTGGGCACGTACTCGTGCGGCAGGTGCGCATCGACCGGCAGCTCGATGGACACCTCAGGCTCCACCGCTTGGGTGTCGCCACGAAACTCCGCGACCGCCTCGCCGACGAGGCGCACGTACAGATCGAAGCCGACATCGGCGATGTGACCGGACTGCTCACCGCCGAGCAGGTTGCCGGCTCCGCGGATCTCCAGATCCTTCATCGCCACAGCCATGCCCCCGCCGAGCTCGGAGTGCTGAGCGATCGTCGCCAACCGGCCGTGCGCGGTCTCGGTCAGCGGTGCGTCGCTCGGGTAGAGGAAGTATGCGTACGCCCGCTCGTGGCCGCGACCGACCCGACCGCGCAGTTGGTGCAGCTGGGACAGCCCCAACAGGTCGGCACGCTCGATCACCAAGGTGTTGGCGTTGGACACGTCCAGACCAGACTCGACGATGGTGGTGCACACCAGCACGTCGAAGCGCTTCTCCCAGAAGTCGATCATCACCTGCTCGAGCAGGTGCTCGCCCATCTGGCCGTGCGCGGTGGCGATCCGCGCCTCGGGCACCAGCCGCTTCAGCCGCTCCGCGGCCCGGTCCATCGACTGCACCCGGTTGTGAATGTAGAAAACCTGCCCTTCGCGGAGCAGCTCGCGTCGTATCGCAGCGGTCACCTGCCCGTCGTCGTAGCCGCCGACGAAGCTCAACACCGGGTGCCGTTCCTCCGGTGGGGTGGTGATCGTGGACATCTCCCTGATGCCGGTGATGGCCATCTCCAGGGTTCGCGGGATCGGGGTGGCCGACATGGACAGCACGTCGACGGCGGCCCGTAGGTGCTTGAGCGCCTCTTTGTGCTCGACGCCGAAGCGCTGCTCCTCGTCGACGACGACGAGCCCGAGGTCTTTCAGCCGCACCTGCGAGGACAGCAGCCGGTGGGTACCGATGACCAGATCGATGCTGCCGTCGGCCAGCCCCTCGAGCACCTGCTTGGCCTCGGCGTCGGTCTGGAAACGGCTCAACGAGCGCAGCACCACCGGGAACTGCGCGAACCGCTCGGTGAACGTCTCCACGTGTTGCTGCACCAATAGCGTGGTCGGGCAGAGCAGGATCACCTGTTTGCCGTCCTGGATCGCCTTGAACGCGGCCCGCACGGCGATCTCGGTCTTCCCGTAGCCGACGTCGCCGCAGACCAGCCGATCCATCGGCACCGTCCGACGCATATCGGCCTTGACCTCGTCGATGGTCGAGGCCTGGTCGGGGGTCTCGATGTACGGAAAGGCCTCCTCCAGCTCGCGCTGCCACGGGGTGTCGGGTCCGAAGGCGTAGCCCTTCGTTGCCTGGCGCGCGGCGTAGAGCTTGATCAGCTCGGCCGCGATCTGCCGCACTGCGCGGCGGGCCCGGCCCTTGCGTTTGGCCCAGTCCCCACCGCCGAGCTTGTCCAGCGTCAGTTGCTCGCCGCCGACGTATCGGGTGACCTGGTCGAGCTGGTCGGCCGGCACGAACAGCCGGTCGCCCGGCTGGCCACGTTTGGACGGGGCGTACTCGACCAGCAGGTACTCGCGGGTGGCGCCCTG
>JACCYS010000004.1 GCA_013696365.1 Nocardioidaceae bacterium | reverse complement strand
GCGCCGCGATCACGCCACGCACCCGGCTGGTGCTGCTGAACTCGCCGCACAACCCGACCGGCACAGTGCTCACCCGCGACGAGTTGTCGGCGGTGGCCGAGCTGGCGATCGAGCACGACCTGCTGGTCGTGACCGACGAGGTGTACGAGCACCTGACCTACGGCGCCGAGCATGTGCCGATCGCCACCTGGCCGGGCATGGCCGAGCGGACGGTGACCATCAGCAGCGCCGGCAAGACGTTCTCGTTCACCGGCTGGAAGGTCGGCTGGGCCACCGGCCCTGCCCATCTGGTGGGTGCGGTGGCGGCGGCCAAGCAGTACCTGACGTTCACCTCCGGTGCCCCGTTGCAGCCGGCTGTCGCGACGGCGCTCGGGCTGCCCGATCAGGTGCTGGTCGACCTGCGAGTCGACCTGCAACGCCGCCGCGACCTGCTCTGCGACGGGTTGTCAGCCTTCGGCCTGGAGGTGTTCGTACCGGCCGGGACGTACTTCGCCACCACCGACATCAGCCCGCTCGGCTACCCCGACGGCACCGCGTTCTGCCTCGACCTGCCCACCCGGGCCGGTGTGGTCGCCATCCCACACCAGGTGTTCTACGACGACGCCGACGCCGGCCGCATGTTGGTGCGCTGGGCGTTCTGCAAGCGCGACCAGGTGTTGCACGAGGCGCTGGACCGGCTCACGCGCGCCTTCGGTTGAGCGCCGGTGCCTGTCTCAGACCGCCCCCGCCTTCTTGCCAGCGAACCACGCACCGGCGTCACCCGTGTACAGCAAGGCGATGACGACTGCGCCGGCGATGACCCAGATCAGCCCGAAGAACAATCCGGTCACCGTGAAGAAGAGGCCGATCAGCACGGTGACCGCAGAGGCGATCACCAGCAGCACCCGCCCCACTGACGAGCCACGCATGGCCATGATGGCCCAGACGATCGACAACAACATGATGATGCCAAGGACCACCGCGCCGACTCCGAAGCCGGTGACACCGGTGGATAGCTCGCTCATGCTGACCCCACCGTCCTCCAGTTGGCGACGCGCCTCTGCGAAATCGGGTTCAGCGCGCACTGCCTCCACGATGGAGTCTCCGGCCAGAGTCATGATCAATCCCATGACCAACCAGAGGCCGCCCGTGAGAACGGACATCACGATCGTGATGATGCCCGCGGCCAACACGTTGCCGGGCCGCTGGGTTGGATAGGGCGCCGGCTGGCCGTACCCCTGCTGGCCGCCGTACTGCGGCGGCTGCTGACCCTGGTCGGACTGCTGACCGTAGGACGGCGCCGCCGGCTCCGCAGAGCCCCCGTATCCACTGCTGTCCCCGCCGTAGGGCGGTGGCTGACTGCTCGACATAAGGCGATCTCCTCCGTGAGTGGTGTCCCCAGTTTGCCGGGCGGCGTCGGCATACCAGGCGCGCGCCGACCGGGACCACAACATTGTGACCGAGCCGACTATGAGCAGCGCGACCACCACACCGGGCAACCCGCCCAACACGAAGAGCAGTGCCCCCGCCACGCCGAGGACGGTGAGCGCAACCCGCGAGGCCCGGTCGCCGCGTGCCGCATATACAGCGAAGACGACCGTCGGGACGCTCAGCACCGCTAGCACTCGCAGCACCCAGCCAATGACCTCACGCAGCGTGGCCAGCGTGATGTCGACCGGCATCGGCCGGGACTTCATCGCGCGCTCCAGCTCGAGCCGCAGCTGCGGCTCGTCCAGGGCGGCAAGCGCGACGATCGACCAGACCAGCAGCAGCGCGGCACCGACGCCGAGTGTGGTGCAGGCCCACGTCACCGTGCGCGGCCGTGGCTGCGCGGAGGTCGTCGGGGTCTGCGGAGCGACGGACACCGGTCGAACCTACGTCAGCGCTCGGCCGCCGCGGTGCTCTCGGCCTCGGCTGCCGGCCGCAGCATCAGCCCGGTGCCGTCCTCGACCCGGTCGACAACCATCGTGGTCGCGTCCCGGACGGTGCCGTCGAGCAGGCCGCGGGCCAGCTGGTCACCGATCGCCGACTGCACAAGCCGCCGCAGCGGACGCGCCCCGTAGACGGGGTCGAAGCCGGTCAGCGCCAGCCACTCCCGCGCCGCCGGGGTGACGTCGAGGCCGATCCGGCGGCCCTGCAGTCGCCGGGCGAGCGCGTCGACCTGCAGGTCGACGATGCGAGTCAGCTCGTCGGTGCCGAGCTGGTCGAAGACCACGATGTCGTCGAGCCGGTTGAGGAACTCTGGTTTGAAGGCCTGTCGGACGACGCCCATCACGGCCTCACGTCGAGCCTCCCCCGCCATGCTCTGGTCGCCGAGGATCGCGGTGCCGAGGTTGGACGTCAGCACCACGATCACGTTGCGGAAGTCGACCGTGCGGCCCTGCCCATCGGTCAGCCGCCCATCGTCGAGCACCTGCAGCAGCACGTCGAAGACCTCGGGGTGCGCCTTCTCGACCTCGTCCAGCAGGATCACGCCGTACGGCCGGCGGCGGACCGCCTCGGTGAGCTGGCCGCCCTCGTCGTGGCCGACATAGCCCGGCGGGGCGCCGACGAGCCGAGCGACCGAGTGTTTCTCGCCGTACTCGCTCATGTCGATACGCACCATCGCCCGCTCGTCGTCGAACAGGAAGTCCGCAAGCGCCTTGGCCAGCTCGGTCTTGCCGACGCCGGTGGGACCGAGGAACAGGAACGACCCGGTTGGTCGGTCCGGGTCCGACAGCCCTACCCGGGCACGGCGTACCGCGTCGGAGACCGCGGTGACAGCCTGACGCTGCCCGATCAGCCGACGGCCGATCTCGTCCTCCATTCGCAGCAGCTTTCCGCTCTCGCCCTCCAGCAGCCGGCCAGCGGGGATGCCGGTCCAGGCGGCCACCACCTCGGCGACCTCGTCGGCACCGACCTCCTCACGCACCATCAGGTCGGCGCTGGTCAGCTCGGCTGCCTGGGTCTGCGCCTCGGTCAGCGAGCGCTCCAGCGCCGGGATCTCCGCGTACGCCAGCCGGCTGGCGGTCTCGTAGTCGTTGTCGCGCTGCGCCCGCTCCAGCTGGGTGCGCAGCTCATCGATCTGCTGCTTGATGTCGCCGACGCGGTTGAGGCCCTGCTTCTCTGCCTGCCACCGCGACTCGAGACTGCGCAGCTCTTCCTCGCGGTCGGCGAGCTCGGCGCGCAACCGGCCGAGCCGCTCCTGGCTGGCGTGGTCGGACTCGCCGGCCAGGTGCATCTCCTCCATCCGCAACCGGTCGACCCCGCGGCGCAGCTCGTCGATCTCCACCGGGGACGAGTCGATCTCCATCCGCAGCCGGCTGCTCGCCTCGTCGATCAGATCGATCGCCTTGTCGGGCAGCTGGCGGCCGGGGATGTAGCGGTCGCTCAGGCTGGCCGCGGCGACCAGCGCGGCGTCGGCTACCGACACCTTGTGGTGCGCCTCGTAGCGCTCCTTCAGCCCGCGCAAGATCGCAATGGTGTCCTCGACGCTCGGCTCACCGACGAAGACCTGCTGGAAGCGGCGCTCCAGGGCGGGGTCCTTCTCGATCCGCTCGCGGAACTCGTCCAGCGTGGTCGCCCCGATCATCCGCAGCTCGCCGCGGGCCAGCATCGGCTTCAGCATGTTACCGGCGTCCATCGCGCCCTCACCGGTGGCACCCGCGCCGACGACGGTGTGCAGCTCGTCGAGGAACGTGATGACCTGGCCGGCAGACTGCTTGATCTCGTCCAGCACAGCGGTCAGCCGCTCCTCAAACTCGCCGCGGTACTTCGCGCCGGCCACCATCGCGCTCAGGTCCAGCGCCACCAGCCGGCGCTCACGCAGCGACTCAGGCACGTCGCCGGCGACGATGCGCTGGGCCAGCCCCTCCACGACCGCGGTCTTGCCGACCCCGGGCTCGCCGATGAGCACCGGGTTGTTCTTGGTGCGCCGCGACAGCACCTGAACCACCCGCCGGATCTCGGCGTCGCGGCCGATGACCGGGTCGAGCCCGCCGTCGCGGGCCTGCTGGGTCAGGTCGATGCCGTACTTCTCCAACGCCTGGTACGTCGCCTCCGGATCGCGCGAGGTGACCTTGGCCGAGCCGCGGACCGTGTCGAACGCGGCCTGCAGCGTGTCCTTTGCCGGGCCCGCGACCGTGGCGAGCCCGACCAGGAGGTGCTCGGTGGACACGTACTCGTCGCCGAGCTCGCCAGCCAGGTCGGTCGCCCGCTGGAAGACCTCGAGCAGGCTGCGGGACAGGCCAGGT
>JACCYS010000361.1 GCA_013696365.1 Nocardioidaceae bacterium | reverse complement strand
ATGACGTCAGCGCGCCGGGGCAAGAAACCCCACACGGTCGTACACCTCGGTCAACGTCTGCTCAGCGATCGCCTGAGCCCGCTGCGCCGACCGAGCCAGCAACCGGTCCAGCTCGGCGCGGTCGTCGAGCAGCGCCATCGTACGGGCACGAAAACCGGTGCCGAAGCCGACGACGACGTCTGCCACGGCTTGTTTGAGGTCGCCGTAGCCACGGCCGGCGAAGGACTCCTCAAGCTCGGGCACCGGCGTGCCGGACAGCGCCGAGTGGATGGTCAGCAGGTTGGAGACGCCAGGCTTCTGCACCGGGTCATAGCGCACCTCGCGCTCCGAGTCGGTGACGGCGCTGCGTACCTTCTTTGCGTTCACCGCCGGGTCGTCGAGCAGGAACAGGCATCCAGGACCGGCGATGCTCTTGCTCATCTGCTTGTCGAGGCGCTGCAGGTCGAGAATCTTGGCGGTCTCCTTGACGATGTGCGGCTCGGGCACCCGGAAGGTGTCCCCGAAGCGCTGGTTGAAGCGGGTCGCCAGGTCCCGGGTCAGCTCCAGGTGCTGTCGCTGGTCCTCGCCCACCGGCACCCTGTCGGCCTGATAGAGCAGGATGTCGGCCGCCTGCAACACCGGATAGGTGAACAGCCCGACAGAGGTGCGGTCGGTCCCGCCACGAGCGCTCTTGTCCTTGAACTGGGTCATCCGGCTCGCCTCGCCGAAACCCGTCAGACAGCCGAGCACCCACTGCAGCTGGGTGTGCGCCGGCACCTGACTCTGCACGAAAAGCGTGGACACGTCGGGGTCGATCCCAGCAGCCAGCACTTGGGCGGCAGCGATGTGGGTGCGTTCGCGCAGCAGCTGCGGGTCGTGCTCGACGGTGATGGCATGCAGATCGACCACGCAGGTGTAGGCCTCGTGGTCGGCCTGCAGGGTGGCCCACTGGCGCAGCGCACCTAGGTAGTTGCCGACGTGTACCGAGTCGGCCGTCGGCTGGATGCCAGAGAACAGACGGGGCAGGCTGGACCTATCGGGCATGGGCTCGATTGTGCCAGTGCCGACCCGAGCGCCCGCACGGTCTGCGAGGCAGCGGGGCTCACCCGCTGGCGTGGCCAGCGGGGTCGGGCTCCTCGCCGTTGCCAACGCGGGCGTCCGGTGACCGCGGCGCCTCGGGCGTGTCGGGTGCGCTCACCCGCACCCGGTCGACGCGGCGGCTGTCCATGGCCACCACTACCAACTGGTGCCCCTCGACCTCACATTCGTCACCCGTGGTGGGCAGTCTGCCCAGGCACGAGGTGATGTAGCCGGCGACCGTCTCGTACGGCCCCTCCGGCAGCTCGAGCCCGGTCTCGTCGGCGAAGTCGTCAAGGTTGAGCAGTCCGTCCACCTCGACCTGGCCGTCCACCAACCGGCGGGTGTTCGGCGCCGCCTCGTCGTACTCGTCGCGGATATCGCCCACCAGCTCCTCGACCAGGTCCTCCATCGTGACGATCCCGTCGGTGCCGCCGTACTCATCGAGGACGATGGCCAGGTGCACGCGCTCACGGCGCATGTCGGCGAAGGCCGGCAGGACCTCGCGGGTGCCCGGCAGCATCAGGGTGTCGCGGGTGAGCTCGCCCACCCGCCTCGACCGCCCGTCGCTGTCGTGCCGGTAGAGGTCGCGCACATGCAGAAAGCCGATCACGTCGTCCGACGAGCCTCGGATCACCGGGTAGCGCGAGTGCGGGCGCTCGGCGGCCAGCGCCGCCGCCTTGGTGACCGGCATCGAGGCATCGATGAAGTCGACCTCGGTCCGCGGGATCATCACCTCGCGTACCTGCCGATCACCCGCCTCGAACACCTCCTCGACGATGCGGCGTTCCTCGGGTGTCAGCGTCTCGTGAGAGCTGACCAGCTCGCGCAGCTCCTCGTCGCTCATCTGCGCGCGCTGCGCGCCGGGGTCGCCGCCGAGCAGGCGCAGAACGACGTCGGTGGATTTGCCCAGCAGCCAAATGATCGGCAGCACCGCGGTAGCGATCTTGTCGATGACCGGTGCCAGCAGCAGGGCGGTGCCCTCAGCTCGCTGCAGCGCGAGCCGCTTGGCGACCAGCTCGC
>JACCYS010000276.1 GCA_013696365.1 Nocardioidaceae bacterium | reverse complement strand
GCAGCGCAACCCCGCCGGGGGCGTACCCCTCGTACATGATCGTCTGCCAATCGGCGCCGCCTGCCTCGGCACCGGATCCGCGCTTGACCGCTCGGTCGATGTTGTCGTTGGGCACCGACGACTTCTTGGCCTTCTGGATGGCGTCGTAAAGCGTCGGGTTGCCCAGCGGGTCTCCTCCGCCGAGCCGGGCCGCGACCTCGACGTTCTTGATCAGCTTGGCGAACAGCTTGCTGCGCTTGGCGTCAACAACTGCCTTCTTGTGCTTGGTGGTCGCCCACTTGGAGTGGCCGGACATGCGGCTGGTCCTCTCGAGTCGCGGTCTGCTGCGTCCGCCGGCGGTACGATCAGGCGAGCAGCGCGGGACGAACGACGTCGTCAACGAACAACCGGTGAACCCGTTCGTCGCCGGTGACCTCTGGGTGGAACGACGTCGCGAGCAACGTCCCTTGACGGATCGCGATGATCCTACCGGCGGCGGGGCCGTGGCCGACCCTGGCCAGCACCTGCACGCCGGCACCGACCTTCTCTACCCAGGGCGCCCGGATCAGTACCGCGTGGAACGGGGTCGAGCCCAGCCCGGAAACCGACACGTCGACCTCGCAAGAGTCCACCTGACGTCCGAAGGCGTTGCGTCGCACCGTCGCGTCGAGCCCGCCAATGCTCTCTTGGCCGGGGGCGCCACCCTCGAGACGGTCTGCGAGCAGGATCATCCCGGCACAGGTCCCGAAGACGGGCATCCCGCCACCGATGCGTGCGCGGAGCGGCTCGAGCAGGTCGAATACCCGAGCGAGCCGGATGATCGTTGTGGACTCTCCCCCCGGCAGCACCAGGGCGTCGACGGCTTCCAACTCGGATGGGCGGCGTACACCGACAGCGCGTGCGCCCACGGCGTCGAGCATGAGCAGGTGCTCGGCCACATCACCTTGCAGCGCGAGCACTCCGACAACGGGCTGGACCACCCACCCATCGTAGGGATCAGCCCTGCCGTAACGCCGGTCAGTCGAGGTGCAACGGGCGCTGCCAGTGGGCGGCAACCTCGACCCTGCCCTCATCGAAGTGTGCGGCCAAGCCCTGGTCGGCGAGGGCCGTGACCACCACATCGAGCAACCCCTCGCCCGGGGCGACGTTCGCGCTGTCGGCATGCCAAACGTTGAGCTCCAGCATGCCGTGGTCGACGGCGTGCCAGACGTCGGGCGCCGTGAACCAGATCAGGCCGGCGATGGGCTGATCCGATGTGGAGCTCTGCCGCAGCGCGGCGTCGGCAACCCAGTGATCCTCGACGGCCTGCAAAACGACGACACCGCGCTGCCCGAGTGCTGTAAAGGCCTCCTGCAGGCGTTGGTAGTCGGTCGGCCGTCGCCAGTCCAGCTGCTCGGCCAACACCTCGGCCCGCGCAGCCTCCACCAGAGCGCCAGCAGTGCCAGCCGGATCGGGGTCAGTCGGCAGGTCAGCCACGATCGCTGCCTCGACCTCGGCAATCGCGGAGCTGAGGTCCAGCAGACCTGCTCGGACGTGCATACGCGCCAGGTCGGTCAGCTGGTCGCGGGCCGGCACCTGTGGGGCGGCACGAAAAAAGCCCCCTGTTTGCTGGTTCACCGGCGACTCACCAGCCGCGCTCGGCCAGTCGGTGTGGCTGTGGGATGTCGTCGACGTTGATGCCAACCATCGCGTCACCGAGACCACGAGAGACCTTGGCGACCATGTCTGGGTCGTCGTGGAATGTCGTCGCCTTGACGACGGCCGCCGCACGCTGCTCGGGGTTGCCGGACTTAAAGATTCCCGAGCCCACGAAGACGCCTTCGGCGCCGAGCTGCATCATCATCGCCGCGTCGGCAGGGGTGGCAATGCCGCCGGCGGTGAACATCACGACCGGCAGCCGGCCGGCGCTGGCGACCTCGGCCACCAGGTCGTACGGCGCCTGCAACTCCTTGGCGGCAACGTACAGCTCGTCGCTGCTCATCGAGGTGAGCCGACGGATGGCACCGCCGATCGTGCGCATGTGGGTGGTTGCGTTAGATACGTCTCCCGTACCGGCCTCGCCCTTGGAGCGGATCATCGCCGCGCCCTCGCTGATGCGGCGCAGTGCCTCACCCAGGTTGGTGGCACCGCAAACGAATGGGACGGTGAAGCGCCACTTGTCGATGTGGTTGGCGTAGTCGGCCGGGGTGAGAACCTCGGACTCGTCGATGTAGTCGACGCCGAGGCTCTGCAACACCTGCGCCTCAACGAAGTGACCGATCCGCACCTTGGCCATCACCGGAATCGACACCGTCGCCACGATTGCGTCGATCATGTCGGGGTCGCTCATGCGGGACACCCCACCCTGGGCGCGGATGTCAGCTGGCACGCGCTCGAGGGCCATCACCGCGACCGCACCGGCGTCTTCGGCGATCTTGGCCTGCTCGGCAGTGACGACGTCCATGATCACACCGCCTTTGAGCATCTCGGCCATCCCGCGCTTCACCTTGGCGGTGCCGGTCGTCGGTGCGGTCGCGTCGTCGGTGCTGCTGTTGGTCACGGTGCTCGCCTCGCGGTGCAGATGGTGGGTCGTTAGGGCCGTACTTATGGTAAGGCCGCGGGTCTCGCCGGCACGTACCGGCGCTGGCCACGTTTACGTGGCGGGCGGTCGCTTCACGCGGCATGCGTGCCCCGTAAAGGGGTTGCGAGCCACGTTTACGTGGCGGGCGGCATCGGACCGGCGTGGTCTGCTGCGACCAGCAGGGCGGCAGGTGGCTCGTCGTCAAGCTCGACGACCACCGGCCAGGCGGCATGACCGGCCAGATGCAGCAACCGCACCAGACGCTGCCGACGTACGGCGGCGGTTCGCGCAGTCAGATCATCGTGGAAGCGGCGAGCGAGCCGCACCCGATCGCATGACTCCGCGAGCTCGACCAAAAGCGGCCTCGCCGTCTTGCTGTGCCAGGCGGCCGCCACCGCGTCCGGCCGGCCGAGCACGGCACGCAGATCCACCGACAACGCCGATTCCACATCGTCACGGCCCCAAACGTCGCCGCGCTGGGCGGCCTGCGTGGTGGCGTGCCGAGCGGTGTCGGCCGCCGCAAGCAGGAGCACCGAGCACGCCGAGTCGAGCGCGCCGCTGTGGGCGACATCTGCGGTGGCCGCCGCGCGGTCGATGAGCTGGCGGTTGAGCGACGCGTGGGTGGTGGCCAGCCGGATGTGCAACCGGTCCAGCCGACCGGCAATGCTGCTCAACATGACCACCAGCACGCCGACGACGAGCAGGCAGCACAACACGATGACGGCACCCTGTGCGCTCACGGTGGCACCACCACCGACCCGACGTCGCGACTGACCGAGGTGGTCGTCAGGCTGCGTTGTCGAGAGGCGACTCGGCCGCTGCCTGCGGCGGCCTCGTAGACCCGCAAGATCCTTCCGGCCACCACCGACCAGTCGTAGGACCGCACCTCACCGGCGGCCCGGCGGGCAAGAGCTGACCTGACTGCCGGTTCGCTCAGCAGCACGTCGAGCCCAGCTGCCAATGCCGTGGGATCGCCTGTCGGGAACAGTCGCCCCGCCGCGCCGTGCTCCAGTACGTCGGCAAAAGCCGACAGATCGCTGGCCAGCACCGACGCACCGGCTGCCATGGCCTCGACCAACACCATGCCGAAGCTCTCACTGCCGGTGTGTGGGGCAACAAAAACATCTGCCGTGGCCAGCAGGCTAGCCGCGTCCCGAGCCGCCAAGGGCCCCAGCACCTCGACCGTGCGTGCCACAGCACCCCCAGCAGAATCGACGCGGCCTCGGACCTGTTGCACGTCACCGGGCCCCGCGATGATCAGCCGGGCAGCGGGGTGGCGATTGAGGATGCGCGGCCAGGCCTCCAGGAGCACCGAAAGACCCTTGCGAGGCTCATCCATGCGGCCGAGGAACACCACTGAACCGCCGTCGGCCGACCAACGCGGCTGGGCCTGGGCTGCGGCGAAGCGCGACACCTGCAGACCGTTCGGGATCACGACACCGGCGCCACCGAAGTGTCGACGCATCGTCACCAGGGCTGACCTGCTGACCGCGATCCGTGCCGTGATGCGCTCCAAGGCGGGCCGCAACACCGGGGCAACCACTGCCAGCGCTCTGGAGTTGCTGGCCATCGCCGCGTGAAAGGTCGCCACCACGGGGACCTCGGCGGCTCGCAGCGCCAGCAGGGACAGGCTGGGCACGGCGGGCTCGTGTACGTGCAACAGGTCGAGGCTTTCGGTGGCCATCCATCGGCGCACGCGACGCACCGAGCTCGGCCCGAACGACAGCCGAGCCACCGACCCGTTATAGGCGACGGGTACAACGCCGGGCACTGTCACCACGTGCGCCGGCTGCGATGTGGCCGACTCGACCGGTGCGAGCACGCTCACCTGGACCCCCCGACCCTGCAGCGCCTCGGCGAGCTCGCGTACGTGCTGCTGCACTCCCCCGGGCACGTCAAATGCGTACGGGCAGACGATCCCCACCTTCATGAGCGGCCCGGGACAGCGGGATCGGCGACAAACACCGGCTGCAGCATGTGCCAGTCGGTGGGCGCCGCCATAATCGCAGCGCTGAAGGCGTCCGCGACCGCGCTCGTCATTGCGACCGCACCTGCACGACCAGACACATGGGGCACCGGTTCGTGCATGCGCAGATGCATCTGACCTGCCGCCCCCTGCGGGCCGGTGTAGTCACAGGTGATCGGCAGCAGCGTGGCACCTGCCAGCTGGGCCAGCCGAGCAGGGCCGCTCGGCACACTCGCGTCCTCGCCGAGCAGCGGGACGACCACACCGCCGCGAGACAGGTCCCGGTCGGCGAGCAGCGGCACGAAGCGGCCGGCGCGCAAGCGTTCCACCAGCAGACGTAGCGATGGGCCAGCGCCTGACAGCGGCAAGATCTCCATGCCCAGCGAGACCCGGTAGGCGACGAAGTCGGCGTACAACTTCTCGGGTCGTAGTCGTTCCGCGACGGTGGTCAGCGGCATCCCGAGCGAGCATGCCCAGGCGCCAGCGAGGTCCCAGTTGCCGCTGTGCGGCAGCGCACCGACGACACCGTGCCCCGCCGCATACGCGTCATGCAACCGGTGCCCGTCGTGCACCACAACGCGATCGCGGATCTCCTGCTCGGACCAGCGTGGCAGTTGAAAAGTCTCGCCCCAGTAGCGAAAGTACGACCGCATCGCCGCCCTGCCCAGGTCGTGTAGACGGTCACCGTGCACTTCCGGTGCAGCCCGTGCGAGGTTGCGCTCGAGCTGGCGTACACCCGCGCCGCGCGCTCGCCAAGTCTGGTCGGCAGCGACATCCAGCAGCCGGGTGGCGAACGCGTCGGGCACTCGCGAACCCACCGCCCACCCGGCCCGCAGAGCACGGGCAACGACCTGGTCGCGGCCGCTCACCGCATGCCGGCCGGCTCAACCGCCTGGCGGCGTACCGCCAACGCCCGCTGCCCCACGGTGACGGTGCTGGCGACGGCCAGGACCCACAACGTGACAGCAAGCAAGACCTCGAGGTTCAGCGCGTCAGCAAAGAAGGCGGCGAGCAGGACGGCTGCCAACCGGTCGGCACGCTCAGCGATCCCCCCCTTCGCCTGCATACCCAGGCCCTCCGCGCGGGCTCGGGCATACGAGGTCACCGAACCCATCACCAGGCACCACAGCGCCACCGACATGAGCACCGGGTCGTCACCGCCGCCCGCGAACCACAACACCAGCCCACCAAAGATCGCCGCGTCCCCAACACGGTCCAAGGTGGAGTCCAGCCAAGCGCCCCATTGCGACGAGCGACCCGACGAGCGAGCCATGTACCCGTCGATCAGGTCGGCGAAGACGAACACCCCGATGACCAGCACCCCGACCCACAACATGCCCAGGGGGAAGAAGATCAACGCACCGGCACTGACGCCGAGAGTGCCCACGAGGGTGACCAGATCGGGGCTCACCCCGGCCCGCAGCAGCGCGTCCGCGACCGGTGCAAGCAGCGAGGTCCAGTACTGCCGGAAGCGTTCAAGCATCGTGACTCCAAGGCTACCCAGGTGACCTCTTGTGTCGGCGGTCACACCAGTGTTGGCTGGCCTGACCAGTGTGGGAGGAGACTTGCCATGGCGGACAGATCATCAACGCCGCGCGGTAACGGCGTGACCACCGCGCCTGCCCACCCGGATCAGGTGCGCAATGTGGTGCTCGTGGGCCCGTCCGGGGCTGGCAAGACCACTTTGGTCGAGCACTTGCTGCTGACGGCCGGAGTGCTCACCCGCGCCGGCACGACCGAAGCCGGCAACACGGTCACCGACCACGACGAGGCTGCTGTCCGGCAGCAACGCTCGGTCGGCCTGTCGTTGGCACCACTGCCGGTGGAGGACTTGACGGTCAACCTGTTGGACACCCCCGGTTACGCCGACTATGTCGGTGAGCTGCGTGCGGGTCTGCGGGCGGCGGACTGTGCACTGTTCGTGGTGCCGGCCACCGAGGAGATCCGGGGCGTGACCCGCATGCTGTGGCAGGAGTGCGCAGCGGTCGGTATGCCGTGTGCGGTGGTGATCAGCAAGCTCGATCATCCGCGGGCCAACTACGCCGACACTGTGGCCGCCGTGCAGACGGCCTTCGGGGAGACCGCAGTGCCGCTCTATCTGCCCTTCGGCAGCCCCGCCGTGGCGCTGGCCGGGCTGCTGTCTCAGCAAGTGCACGACTATGTGGGCTCGAGTGCATCACCCGGCGTCACCGGTCGTACGCCGCGAACGGCCAGTGCAGACGAGGCTGCCCAAGTGGTCGAAGCGCGCGGTGCGCTGATCGAGGCGATCATCGAGGGCTCCGAGGACGAGGGCCTGATGGACCGCTATCTCGGCGGGGAGGACATCGACGCCAAAATCCTGGTCGCCGACCTCGAGACCGCGATCGCTCGTGCCGCCCTGTTCCCGGTCATCCCGGTGTGCGCCACCAGCGGGCTCGGTCTCGTCGAGCTCATCGAGGTGATGACGCAGGCCTTCCCGGCTCCGCTGGAGCACCCCATGCCGGCGGTGTTCACCGTCGCCGGCGCCCGCGTCGAAAGCAGCACCTGCGACCCAGGCGGGCCGCTGTTGGCCGAGGTGGTCAAGACGACCACTGACCCGTACCTGGGCCGCATCTCGCTCGTGCGAGTGTTCTCCGGTACATTGCGGGCCGACTCGGCGGTGCACGTGTCCGGGCATTCCTCGTCGTTCCGTCCGGATGCTCAGTCCCAGGAGTTGCACACCGGGCACCCCGACCACGACGAGGACGAGAAGCTGGGCGCACTGTCGACACCGCTGGGGGCCACGTTGCGTCCACTGTCACAGTGCGTTGCGGGCAACATCTGCGCGGTGGCGCGGCTGACCCGGGCCGAGACTGGGGACACGCTGTCGGACAGGGACCGGCCGCTGCTGATGGAGCCCTGGCAGTTGCCCGAGCCGTTGTTCCCAGTGGCGGTCGAAGCGCATACGAAGGCCGACGAGGACAAACTCAGCCAGGGCCTGATGCGTCTGGCAGCAGAGGACCCCACGCTGCGCATCGAGCACAACACGGACACCCACCAGTTGGTGCTGTGGACAATGGGCGAGGCGCACGCTGACTTGTTGATCGACCGGTTGCGCAGTCGCTATGGGGTAAGCGTCGACCGGCAGGACGTGGTGGTGGCGCTGCGCGAGACGTTCGCCCGGGCAGGTTCGGGCCGGGGTCGGCACGTGAAGCAGTCCGGTGGTCACGGCCAGTTCGCGGTGTGTGAGATCGATGTGCATCCGCTGCCGCACGGGACGGGGTTCCAGTTCTTCGACAAGGTGGTGGGGGGTTCGGTGCCCCGCCAGTTCATTCCCAGCGTCGAGAAGGGTGTGGTCACCCAGATGGCCCGCGGCGTGGCGACCGGTCACCCGCTGGTCGACATCGCGGTGACGCTGACCGACGGCAAGGCCCACAGCGTGGACTCCTCCGACATGGCCTTCCAGATGGCTGGCGGGCTGGCCCTGCGTGAGGCGGCTACCGCCGCTGACGTCAGTGTGCTGGAGCCGATCGACACGGTGGACGTGCTGATCGACGATGACTATGTCGGCGCGGTGATGGGTGACCTGTCGGGCCGCCGCGCCCGGGTGCTCGGAACAGAGGCGGTGCCCGGTCGTCGTACCGTTGTGCGTGCAGAGGTGCCGGCGCTCGAGTTGATGCGCTACGCCGTCGACCTGCGCTCGCTCAGCCACGGAACCGGCGCGTTCTCGCGGTCATTCGCCCGGTATGAGGCACTGCCTGACCACCTGCTAACCAAACTCCACACCCCCTAGCCCGAGCCAATCGGGCGGGGTCAGCGCTCCCAGGATTCGGTGAGCAAGTTGCGGGTGTCGGCGAGCAGTTGCGGCAGCAGCTTGGTCTCGCCCACAACGGTGATGAAGTTGGCGTCCCCCGACCAGCGGGGCACCACATGCTGGTGCAGGTGGTCGGCCACCGAGCCGCCGGCGACCCCGCCGAGATTGAGCCCCACGTTGAAGCCGTGCGGTGCGGACACCGCGCGTACGGTCCGCAACGCCTGCTGGGTCAACAGGGCGACGTCGGCCGCCTCGGCGGCCGTCAGGTCTTCGTAGGCCGCCACGTGCCGAAACGGAAGCACCATGAGGTGACCGGGGTTGTAGGGATGCAGGTTGAGCACCGCATAGGCGAGCTCGCCGCGGGTGAGCACCAGCGAATCGGCGTCGTTGCCATCGGGGATCCGACAGAACGGGCAACTGTCGTCCTGCTCGGGTGAGCTGGGGTCCTCGCCGGTGACGTAGGCCATCCGGTGCGGCGCCCACAGTCGTTGAAGCAGGTCGCCAGCGCTCATAGGGCGGTCACCGGGGCGACCGCGTTGCGACGGCCTCGACGATGCGGGCGACGGCTTGGTCGACCGGCACACCGTTGTCCTGCTCGCCGTCTCGATAGCGGAACGAGACCGCGCCACCGTCGACATCGCGGTCACCCGCTAACAGCATGTAGGGCACCTTCTGCAGTTGCGATGTGCGGATTTTTTTCTGCATCCGGTCCCCCGCGTCGTCGACCTGCACTCTGATGCCGGCGGCCTTCAGCTGGGCCGCGACGGCGTACAGGTGATCGAGATGCCGTTCGGCCACTGGGATGGCGACAACCTGCACCGGCGCGAGCCAAGGCGGGAACGCCCCGGCGTAATGCTCGGTGAGGACACCGATGAATCGCTCGATGGACCCGAACAAGGCGCGGTGGATCATCACCGGCCGTTGCCGCGAACCGTCGGCGGCAGCGTACTCGAGGCCGAATCGCTCGGGCAGGTTGAAGTCGACCTGGATCGTGGACATCTGCCAGGTGCGGCCGATGGCGTCTCGGGCCTGGACCGAGATCTTCGGCCCGTAGAAGGCGGCGCCACCCGGGTCGGGGACGAGCTCCAAGCCGGACGACTGGGCGACCTCAGCGAGCGCGCGGGTCGCTTCGTCCCAGACGTCGTCGGCACCGACGTACTTGTCCGGGTCCTTCGTGGACAACTCGAGGTAGAAATCGTCCAACCCATAGTCACGCAGGAGATCGAGGACGAAAGTCAACAGCGACGCCAACTCGGCGCGCAGCTGCTCGCGGGTGCAGTAGATGTGCGCGTCGTCCTGGGTCATGCCGCGCACGCGGGTCAGGCCGTGGATAACGCCGGACTTCTCGTAGCGGTAGACCGAGCCGAACTCGAACGTGCGCAGCGGCAGCTCACGGTAGGACCGCCCACGCGAGCGGAAGATCAGGCAGTGGAACGGGCAGTTCATCGGTTTGAGGTAGTAGTCCTGCCCCGGCTTGCGCACGGTGCCGTCGGCAGCCAGCTCCTCGTCGACGTGGATCGGTGGGTACATGCCGTCGGCGAACCACTGAAGGTGACCGGACGTCTCGAACAGGTTGCCCTTGCTGATGTGCGGGGAGTAGACAAACTCGTAGCCCGCCTCGACATGGCGCTGCCGCGAGTAGTCCTCCATCGTCTTCCGCAGGATGCCGCCCTTGGGGTGAAAAACAGCAAGACCGGAACCCAGCTCGTCGGGGAAACTGAAGAGGTCCAGCTCTTGTCCGAGCCGGCGGTGGTCGCGGCGCGCAGCCTCCTCGAGGCGGTGCAGATGATCTGCCAGCGCCTCTTTGGACTCCCATGCGGTGCCATAGATCCGCTGCAGCTGCTTGTTGTTGGCGTCGCCTCGCCAGTAGGCGGCGGCGGTGCGCGTGAGGGTGAAGGCTGGGATGCGCTTGGTGGTGGGCAGGTGCGGACCACGACATAGATCCCGCCAGGCCGTCTCGCCCTTGCGGTTGATGTTGTCGTAGATCGTCAGCTCGCCGGCGCCCACCTCCACGCTCGCGCCCTCGGCGACCTCGGCGGCTCCGCTTGTCCCGGCGGACCCCTTGAGACCGATCAGCTCGAGCTTGTACGGCTCGGCGGCTAGCTCTGCGA
>JACCYS010000244.1 GCA_013696365.1 Nocardioidaceae bacterium | reverse complement strand
CCCCGCGACACCGACGCCGGTGAGCACCTGCACACCGTGCTCACGATGCACGTCAGCCAGCACCCCGCCGACCGCAACGCCGAACTGCCGGCTCAGCGGCACCGGCTCGGGTTCCACCAGGCTGACCTGATGCCCGATCGCGCTGGCAGTCGCGGCGACCTCGGAGCCGATGAAACCGCCGCCAACGACCACCAGTCGGCGGCCCGACGTCGCCACCGCCGCCCGCAACCGGACCGCGTCGTCGAGAGTGCGCAGCGTGTGCACAGCGTCGATGCCCGCCGTGCCGGGCAGCCGGCGGGCTCGCGCACCCGTGGCGATGACGACCGCATCGCTGCGCAGCTCGGACCCGTCGGCGAGCAGCACGGTGCGCTCGCCTGGGCGCAGCGCCTCGGCTCGGACCCCGAGGCGCCAGTCAACGTCGAGATCCTCGCCAGGTGCCGCCAGCGCGAGCTCTGCGATTGGCACGCTGCCGTCGAGGAACCCCTTGGACAGCGGCGGCCGGTCGTACGGCGGGTGTGACTCGTCCCCGACGACGACGATGCGGTCAGCGAAGCCCTGGTCACGCAGCGCCCGCACGGTGGACAACCCCGCTAGCGAGGCGCCCACCACGGTGATGGTTCTCACCCCGCCGGGTCCACCCAGACGTGGCCGTCGACGACCCGCACGACGTGCGTGCGCACCGGCTCGGTCGCCGGTGGGCAGCTGGGTTGGCCGGTGCGCAGGTCGAAGCAGGCAGCATGCAGCGGGCACTCGACGGTGTCGCCCTCCACGAAGCCCTCGGCCAGCGACGCCCGCTGGTGGGTGCAGGTGTCGTCGATGGCATACAGGTCGCCGCCGTCAGTGCGGAACACCGCCACTGGAACGTCGGCCTGAACCACCCGTACGTCGCCTCGGGCCAGATCCGCTGCCGCGCACACCGAGATCGTCATGCGGGGCACCATAGACTCCGGGCCGTGCCCGCCGAACGCGTTGGTCGCGACGAGACGGTCCGCTCGGTCGACCGGGCGCTTTCGGTGCTGCAGGTGATCGCCGCCGAGGGGGCGGCCGGGGTGTCCGACATCGCCGAAGCGACCGGCACGCACAAGTCCACGGTCTTCCGGCTGCTTGCGACGCTGGAAGCCCGCGGCATGGTCGAGCAGAACCACGAGCGCGGCCAGTACACCCTCGGCTATGGGGTGGTGCAGTTGGCGAGAGCCGCGACGAGGCGGCACGACCTGTCCCTGCTGTCGCGGCCGGTCTGCGAGCTGTTGGCCGACACCGTCGGAGAGACCGTCAACATCTCGATCCACGACGGTACCGGCGTGGTCACCCTCGACCAGCACATCGGTCCAGCGGCAGTCACCACGGTCGACTGGGTCGGCACCCGGGCGCCGCTGCACGCCAGCGCCGCCGGCAAGGTGTTCCTCGCCTTCGCCGGTGATGGTGAGCCGACGGCACGGGGCCGCCTCGAACGATTCACCGACCAGACGATCACCCGCCAGGGAGCTCTGCGCGCCGAGTTGGCCGAGGTGCGGCGGCTCGGTCACGCCGCCAGTCTGGAAGAGCAGGAGGACGGTCTGATCGCCGTCGCTGCACCGGTCCGGGAGCTCGGCGGTGGTGTGGTTGCGGCTGTCGTCGTCTCGGGCCCGACGTTCCGGTTGACCGAGGACACGCGTCCCGACGTGGTCAAGCATCTGGTCGCCGCGGCCGCGGAGATCTCGTACCGCAACGGGCTACCCAAACCCGGCTGATCACTCGTTGACAGCAGGGCGCAGTGTCAGTCACGCTGGTCGTCTCGCACAGCGTACCTGTCCCGCGTGGCGAAACACTGCCAGAGTACGGAGAATTATCGTGGGCGCATCTCTCGACACCCTGTCCTCCCCCAGCCGCCACCCCGCCAGTCAGCAACCCGCCAGCCTGCTGCCGACCCTGCCGGGCAGCGACTACACCTCGCCCGAGGTCTTCGACCGGGACCAGGCAGCCGTCTTTGCCCGCTCCTGGATCTGCATCGGGCGAGCCGACCAGGTGGTCACCCGCGGCGCGTTCCTGCGCGCCGACGTGGCCGGCCAGGACGTGTTCGTCGTCCGCGGCCGCGACGGTCGACTCCGCGGCTTCAAGAACCTATGCCGACACCGGGGTGCGGTGCTGTGCACCGACGACGGGGGGACGTTCGGCAACGCCATCCGCTGCACCTACCACGCCTGGACGTACAGCCTGGACGGTCAGCTGGTGACCGCCCCGAACATGACGGACATGCCGGACCTGGTCAAGGCCGACCACGGCTTGCTCGGCGTGCGGGCCGAGGAGTGGCTCGGCTATGTCTGGGTCACCATCGACGCAGCCGCCGCGGACCTCGACCAGCAGATGCGCCCGCAGCTCGAGGCCCGGCTCGGTGACCCCGGCACTCTCGACCGCTACGGCATTTCCGATCTGATCGTTGGGCACACCATCACCTACGACGTGGCGTCGAACTGGAAGTCGATCGCCGAGAACTTCATGGAGTGTTATCACTGCGCGACCATCCACCCCGAGCTCACCGCCGCGCTGCCGCAGTTCGCCTCGGGCTACGGCACGGTTAGCGGTGGGGTAGGCGCAGGAGCGGTGCTGGCCGACGATCGAGCGGCATTCACGCTCAGCGGCCGGGCGGCGCACCGCCGACTGCCTGGGCTGCTGGACTCCGACGACCGGCTGTTCTACGGGATCGTGCTGCGCCCGAACGCATTCATCATCTTGGTGTCCGACCACGTGCTGTTCTTTCGCGCCGACCCGATGGCAGCCGGTCATACGCGGGTGGTGGTGGACTGGCTGTTCCACCTCGACGAGGTGCGGCGGCCAGGGTTCGACCCGGCGGACAGTGTGCGCATCATGGACATCACCAACCGGCAGGACTTCGCGGCCTGCGAACGTTGCCATGCCGGCATGCGATCGCCCGACTATCGCGGAGTGCTGGTGCCCGCCGAGCATGTGATCTGCGACTTCTACGACTGGTACCGGCAGATGACAGGAGCAGCGGCATGATCTCGAGCGTCAACCCGACCACGGGCACCGTCATCCACACCGCGCAGGCCGCCACCGCTGACGAGGTGGCCGAGTCAGTCGGACGGGCGCAGGCGGCGCAGCTGTCCTGGGCGAGCACCCCGCTCGACGAGCGGATCGCGTTGCTGCACCGCTTCGGTGATCTGGTGCGCCGCGACGGTGATCTGCTGGCCGACCTGATCGTCGCCGAGATGGGCAAGCTGCGCGCCGAAGCGGTCGGCGAGGTGGAGTGGACCGTGCTCTCGGCGCACTGGTACGCCGAGCACCCGCCGCGCACCGAGCAGGTGGCCGGTGCCACCGTACGTCCCACCCCTCTCGGCGTACTCGCGGTCATCACGCCATGGAACGTGCCGCTGCACACCCCTGCGTGGAAATGGCTGCCGGCGCTGCTCGCCGGCAACACGGTGGTATGGAAGCCGTCCGAGCTGACCCCTGCGGTAGCCGTGCATGCGGCCGGTCTGTTGGCCGAGGCGGGCCTGCCGGCCGGCGTCCTCGAGTTGGTGCTCGGTGCGGGCGACACCGGCCGCGCGCTGGTGAACGACCCGCGGATCGGGGGAGTGCATTTCACCGGCTCCACTGACACGGGTCGCGCGATCGCCCAGGCGGTCGCGGGCCGGCTCGTGCCGTGCGCGCTCGAGCTCGGCGGCCTCAACCCGGTGCTGGTCTTCGCCGACGCCGACATCGAGCACGCCGCGGACTGCATCATCGCCGCCGGCGTGTCCATCAATGGCCAGAAGTGCACGGCGACCCGGCGGGTGATCGTGCACGAAGCTGCCGCCGACGAGCTGACCGCAACGCTGGCGGACCGGGTCAAGGCGCTCGTGGGTGGGGACCCGGCCGATCCCGCCACCGCGCTGGGGCCGCTGGTGACGGCGGCTGCTGCAGGCAAAGCCCGCTCATTGGTGGCGGCTGCCGTGCAAACAGGGGCCCGGGTGGTGGCGGAGTCGCCGCGAGTGGTCACCGGAGGCGACGCCGGCGACACCTTCTTTCCGGCGACGCTGCTGGCTGACCTGGACCCTGCCGACCGGCTGCGGAGCCACGAGCTCTTTGCACCGGTCATCGCCGTCGAGTCGGTTTCCGACGACGATGCTGCCTGGCGGTTGGCCAATGCCAGTGACTACGGGCTGTCCGCGGCGGTGCACACGCGAGACCCCGAGCGAGCGGCGCAGGCCCCGGCGCGGTTGCGGGCCGGCGTGATCAACGTCAACCGGCGCGGCGACGCGGTCGACCTTGAGGCGCCGTTCGGCGGCATGAAGAGCTCAGGTAACGGCCTGTCCGAGGGCGGGGAGTACGTCTACGCCTCGCTCACCAGGCTGCAGGCTGCGTACGGCGGATGGCCACGTCAAAGGTGACGGATCGGCACGCCAAAAGTGACGGATCGCGGGTGTGAGGGGTTAGGGCTGGGGCTGGTGTTGGTGGACGGCGCCGGCGGTGATGAGGTCGTCGACGTCCTCGATTCCCCACGCGGTCAGCGCGGTGCGGCTGTCGGCACCCGCGGCCGCTGGCGGTGGCGAGGTCAACGCGCCGGGCGTACGCGAGAACCGCGGCGCCGGAGCCGGCTGCATGATGCCGCCATGTTCGACGAAGGTGCCGCGGGCGCTGAGGTGCGGATCGTGATGTGCCTCGCCGAGGCTGTGCACCGGCACGACGCAGGCATCTGAGCCGGCGAAGACATCCAACCACTCGGCCCGGGTGCGACTGGCGATCCGGGCGGCCAGCACCCGTCGGAGCGCATCCCACTGGGCCGGGTCGGCCCGGTCCGGAAGGTCCGGGTCGCCGGCCAGCTCGAGCCCGGCCAGGAACTGCGCCCAAAACTGCGGCTCCATCGGCGCGATGGCCAGCTCGCGGGCATCAGCACAGACGTACGTGGTGTAGAAGGGTGTGCTGCCGTCGAGCAGGTTGCCGCCTCGCTGGTCACGCCAACTACCGGCGGCGAGCTCCCCGGCAACCATCGCGGTCAGATGCGCGGTGCCGTCGACCACGCAGGCGTCCACCACCTGGCCACGGCCCGACTGGCGGACCTCGAGCAGGGCGGCAAGCACGCCAGCCATCAGGTACATCGCCCCGCCACCGAAGTCGCCGACCAGGTTGAGCGGCGGCTGCGGTGGTCGCCCCGCCTCCCCGATCGCGCCCAGCGCCCCGGTCAGCGCGATGAAGGTCAGATCATGCCCTGCGGTCTGTGCCATCGGCCCGTGCTGACCCCAGCCGGTCATCCGGCCATACACCAGCGCCGGGTTGACGGCCGAACACTCGTCGGGGCCGACGCCCAGCCGCTCGGTCACACCGGGGCGGAAGCCCTCGA
>JACCYS010000192.1 GCA_013696365.1 Nocardioidaceae bacterium | reverse complement strand
TTGTTGGCCGCCACCGCGGGACTCGGTGATGTGCTCGCCGCCGAGGTGGTGTCGGCGTACTGGCTGGGCGGTGAGCTGCTCGACGCTGTCGACCCGGTGGCGCTGCGGGCGACGGTGAAGCGGGGTTTTCGGGGCCAACCAGGAGTTGCCGAGAGGCTTGCTGACACCCCCGACGCGCTCACCGCCGGTGCGGGGGCAAGCCACGGTTTTCACGTCTTCGTGGTCTACCCCTGGGTCGGGCTGCTGGGACCTGGCAGCGACGTGCCTCGCTCGGTCTTGGACAGTTGCCGGGTTCGTTGGGGCACCGTCGAGTCTGTCGGCGACGAGACGGCGCGGGTGGTGTCTCGGCCGTTGACCTGGGACGGCACCAGCCTCGGTCTGGGCGCGGAGCGGGCCGAGACCTGCCGCTGGACCCGCGGGCGACATGCCTTCGTTCGCGAGCTCAAGCCGGGCCACCAGGTGGCGCTGCACTGGGATTGGATCTGCGACCGGCTCGACGATCCGAGCGTCGCCGAGCTGACCGACCGTACGCAGCGCCAGCTGATCTCAACCAACGCCTGGCTCGCGCAGCGCTCCCACCCCACCTGACCCTCAAGTTGTCACCGGCACACAGTGTTCTAACACCGTGTGCCGGTGACAACTTGAGGGGTCAGGTGGGGTGGGAGCGCTGCGCGAGCCAGGCGTTGGTTGAGGTCAGCTGGCGCTGCGTACGGTCGGTCAGCTCGGCGACGCTCGGATCATCGAGCCGGTCGCAGATCCAATCCCAGTGCAGCGCCACCTGGTGGCCCGGCTTGAGCTCGCGAACGAAGGCATGCCGCCCGCGGGTCCAGCGGCAGGTCTCGGCCCGCTCCGCGCCCAGACCGAGGCTGGTGCCGTCCCAGGTCAACGGCCGAGACACCACCCGCGCCTTCTCGTCGCCGACAGACTCGACGGTGCCCCAACGAACCCGGCAACTGTCCAATACCGAGCGAGGCACGTCGCTGCCAGGTCCCAGCAGCCCGACCCAGGGATAGACGACGAAGACGTGAAAGCCGTGGCTTGCCCCCGCACCGGCGGTGAGCGCGTCGGGCGTGTCAGCAAGCCTCTCGGCAACTCCTGGCTGGCCCCGAAAACCCCGCTTCACCGTCGCTCGCAGCGCCACCGGGTCGACAGCGTCGAGCAGCTCACCGCCCAGCCAGTACGCCGACACCACCTCGGCGGCGAGCACATCACCGAGTCCCGCGGTGGCGGCCAACAACTGCAGATACGGCCAGGCGCCATCGAACTGCGGCACTCGGGCGCGCACCTCAGGGTCCCCTGCTGCGTCCCCGGCTGCGTCCGCACGGACAGCGGCACCACTCGCCAGCAGTTGCTCGGATCCCGGCGGGCCGCAGTGCCCGAGGTCGTTGGGTGGGAAGGCGAACCGGGCGAACATCGCCGCACCAGAGCGGCCCTGATGCGGCCCCGCCTCGCCCGAGCTGGCTGGCTGGCTCACTCAGCAGATCCGCGGCAGCTGCTCGCCCAGCGGCAGGTCGACGACCCGGGTGCCGCCGAGCCCGGTCTTGGTCACGACAATGCCGGGATGCTCGGCGACACAGCGGCCGACCGCGACCGCGCCCTTCCCGTGCTCATGAGCGCGCATAGCGGCCAACACGCCGTCGGCGTCCTCGGGCGGGACGAAGGCCACCAGCTTGCCCTCGTTGGCCACGAACAGCGGGTCGAGACCCAGCAACCCGCAGGCGTCGGCGACCGGCTGCGGCACCGGCAGGTCGCGCTCAACCAGCTCGACGCCGACCCGCGAGGAGCCGGCGATCTCGTTCAGCGTGGCAGCCAACCCACCACGGGTGGGGTCGCGAAGCACGTGCACCTGCCCGCCGGTGGCGAGCATCGCCGCGACCAGACCATTGAGCGGCGCACTGTCGCTCTCGACCTCTGTGCCGAACTCCAGCCCCTCACGGCAGCTCATCACCGCGATGCCGTGTACACCGACGTCACCGCTGACGATGACCACGTCACCGGGACGGGCCTGGGTGGGCCCGATCCGGACGCCGTCCGGGATCACCCCAACACCGGCGGTGTTGACGTACACCCGGTCACCGTGACCGGCGTCTACAACCTTGGTGTCGCCGGTGACCAGTCGTACCCCGGCGACCGACGCCGCCCGGCCCATCGCCTCCGCAACCCGGCCGATGTCGGCCAGCGCGGTGCCCTCCTCCAAGATGAAGGCGGTGGACAGTGCCACCGGCTGTGCCCCGGACATGGCAAGGTCGTTAACGGTGCCGTTGACCGCCAGGTCACCGATGGACCCGCCGGGGAAGAACATCGGCCGCACCACGTACGAGTCGGTGGAGAAGGCCAGTTGCGCACCGCCGACGTCCAGCACGGCGGAGTCACCGAGCTCTGGCGCGGCTGCGGCGCCGAACGCCGGCAGGAACAGGTGCTCCACCAGCTCGGCCGACATCGCCCCGCCGCCACCGTGGCCCATCACGATGGTCGGGCTGTCACGCAGCGGCAGCGGGCACACCCACGCGTCGAAGTCCGGTCGCTCGAGATCTGATCCGCTCACGACCGGCTCACCGACCGACCGAGGCGGGCTCGGGGGCACGTTCGGCCGCCGGGGCATGCTCGAGACGCCGGTACAGGTAGTACGCGGCGCACGCGCCCTCCGAGGACACCATCGTGGCGCCGAGCGGGTTGCGCGGGGTGCACTCCTTGCCGAACGCAGCGCACTCGTGTGGCTTGATCAGCCCCTGCAGCACCTCGCCGGACCGGCAGATCGACGACTCCTCGGTACGGATACCGCCGACGTCGAAGCGCACCTCCGCGTCGTAGTCGCGGTACTTGTCCGCCAGCCGCCAGCCGCTCGCCGGGATCATGCCGATGCCTCGCCAGGAGCGGTCGGTGACCGCGAAGACGTCGGCCAGCATGGCCTTGGCCGCCGGGTTGCCGTCGGGCGGGACAACCCGCGGGTACGCGTTCTCGAGCTCTGCACGGCCCTGCTCGAGCTGCAGCACCGTACGCCGGATCCCCTCCAGGATGTCCAGCGGCTCGAAGCCGGTGACCACGATCGGCACCCCGTACCTGTCGACGAGCGGCGGGTACTGGGCGGTGCCCATCACGCTGCAGACGTGCCCGGCGGCGAGGAACCCCTGCACCCGGCAGGTCGGCGACTCCATGATCGCCGCGATTGCCGGTGGCACCAGCACATGCGACACGAGCAGCGAGAAGTTGTCGATGCCGAGGCGCTGCGCCTGATAGACCGTCATCGCGTTGGCCGGCGCGGTGGTCTCGAAGCCGATGCCGAAGAACACGACCTGCCGGTCGGGGTTGGCGCGCGCCAGGTTGAGCGCGTCCAGCGGGGAGTAGACGACGCGGACGTCGCCGCCGGCGCTCTTGACGCGGAACAGGTCGGAGCT
>JACCYS010000133.1 GCA_013696365.1 Nocardioidaceae bacterium | reverse complement strand
TCCGTCGAGGGTTGATGCTCGTGCACCCGCGCGCCGGCGCTGATGATCGCCGGCTCGGCCGCAGCGATGTCGGGCACGGACAGGTCGAGGTGGACCTGCTGCGGGTGGCTGCCACCTGGCCACGTCGGCTCAACCCAGTCGTCGATCCGCTGGAAGGCCAACGTCGTTCGGCCGTCCGGCCTGTCGGGGGTGACCCCGCCGCCGGGTGGGATCAGGGTCGTGAAGCCGTCGTCGGAGCTGTCCTCGATCTCCCAGCCGAGCACCTCGGCGTAGAACCGACCCAGGGCTCTGGGGTCGGGACAGTCGAGGATGACCAGGTCGAGTCTGGGGCGGGGGTCTTGGCTCATGCACTGAACGCTAGCGGTGCCCTCAGACAGCCCCTGCTGCTGGCGAACCCAGTCCGGCACTCGCTGGTGGGGACTGAACCTCGGCGGCAGCGGCGAACAGACAGTCCCACGGGCGGGGGCCGCGCTGCAATGCGCCGATCTCGGCCGCTGGCATGGGCTCGGCCAGTGCGAAACCCTGCGCGTACTGGCAGGGGCCGGTACGCAGATAAGCGAGCTGGGCCAATGTCTCCACCCCTTCGGCGACAACGTCCAGGCCAAGCCCGTTAGCCATCATCAAGGTGGCGTCCACGATCGGCACACTCGCGCCCCGGTCGATCTCCTGGACGAAGGTCCGGTCGATCTTCAGCTGGGTCACCGGAGCCGAGCTCAGCAACGCCAGCGACGAATAACCGGTGCCAAAGTCGTCCACGGCGATCTCCACGCCGCGGTCGCGCAAAATGTCCAGGGTTGTCTTCGCCATGGCGTCGTCCCGGCTGAGCGCGCTCTCCGTGATCTCGACGGTCAAGCGGGAGGCGTTAAGCCCCCTGCCTCGGCCCAGGCAGCCGTCAAGGTCGTCGATCAGCCCGGGCTGCTCCAGCTGGCGGGACGACACGTTGACTGCGAGACGCAGCAACGGGTCGCCACCGTCGGCGTCCCATGCGGTCAGCTGTTCGCACGCCTGTTGCAGCACCCAGCGCCCGAGCGGCCGGATCAGGCCCTTCTCCTCGGCGAGCTGGATGAATTCCTCGACCGGCACCGGGCCCCGTTCCCGGGTGGTCCACCGCACGAGAGCCTCTACGGCGGCCATCCGGCCTGAAGCCAGCTCCACGATCGGCTGATACACGATGTCGAGCCGCTGTTCGGACAAGGCCGTGCGCAGGTCACTCTCGAGAGCCAGCCGCTGGCGGACTCGCAAGCGCTTCGCAGCCTCGAAGAAAGCGTATCGACTCTTACCGGCCTCCTTAGCCAGATACATGGCGAAGTCGGCCGCTTTCAGCAACTCCTCGGGGGTCTCTTCCTGATCGCTGCGCATCGCGATCCCGATGCTCACTGTGGTCCGCATGCTCATGCCGTCGACGGTGATGTGCTGAGCAAGCGCGTCCAACAAGCGATCGGCAACGTCCGCCGCCTCATCCCTCGAGGTGCCAGGCAGCACGACCACGAACTCGTCGCCGCCCAACCGGCAGACGGTGTCACCCGCGCGCAGCAGTTGGACGATGCGGGCTGCCGACTTGACCAACAGCGCGTCGCCGGCCTGATGCCCGAGACTGTCGTTGACGTTCTTGAAATCGTCAAGGTCGAGCAGCAACACTGCAACCTCTGCACCGTCTCGACCGAGCGCGGACGCGACCTCGGACCGGAAGCGTGCCCGGTTTCCCAGACCTGTAAGCAGGTCGTAATCGGCCCGGCGGGCGGCCTCGTCACGAGCCAGTGCGAGTCCGAGCGAGGCGGCCGACTGCGCTGCCAACACCTCCAGGGCCTCGACCACGAACGTGGCGTGCTCCACAGGCTGCGTGTCGGCGACCAAAAGCACTCCGTCGCTACTGCCGCCGACAACCAAAGGCAGCACTGACATCGCCCCGATGCCCGACCTGCGGAGGAACTCGTACTCTGCCGGCACCAGTGCGGCCTCGGGGAAGTGCGATGACGTGCCGGCGCTGATCCACGACGTCATCAGCTCCCAGTCGTGCCGGTCCCACCGGTCCAGCACCACCACCAGCCCACCATGGGTGGCGACCGCCAACCCGCCGCGCGGCGTCTTGTGCGCCAGCGCGGCGGACGACATCCCGGCGATCTCGGTCGCGGCCCGGAGCGTCCGCCGCTCGATGTCGGACACCGTCGACGCCTCGGTCAGCTCGACTGCCATCCGCGCCAGCCGGTGCCACAGCGACGGCTGCCGCAGTCCACCAAGGTCTTGGATGCGCTGACCCAGTTGCGTAGCCGCCGCGGCGCCTACCTCGTCAGTGTCGGCCGGCAGCGCAGAGTACGCCTCGATGTTCACCACACCCACCACACGGCCTCCGCAGAACACCGGGAAACAGCCCTCGGCGGCGACACCCGGGATGGCGGCGATGAACTCGGGGTGGGATCGGATGTCCTGGATCAGTTGCGCCCGGCCGGTCGCCACCACCTGACCAATGACGCCGTGTCCGGGTGGGAACCCGTCCACGACCCGAAAATAGCCTCGGGCAGCGTGACAGCGCAGCCGTTCGTCGACGAGCAGGTACACGCTCGGCAAGTCGAACCCTGCTTCATTCAGGTCATCCACGAGCCCGTGGCAGGCACCATCGATCGTCAACGCCCGCGCGCACCGCTCGAAGAGCGCACGGTCGGTAACGCGCATACGCATCCCCACCCCCTCGCCCGGCACCAGCGCCCCGGCGACTTCGGGGCGGGGCGGTCCGCGTGATTCCAGTCTGCGTCGCTGCGGCGACAGTGCACCATCCTACGAACGCACACCGCTGCCCGCTCGTTCTGGCACGGCTGAGCCCGTGGCAAGAAGCGTCAGATGTCACCGCTCGCCGCATCTGCTCCACCGTCCAGCGCAGCACAGGGCAAATGGGGCGGCAACCTGGGCGTCCGGCTCTTACAGTGGGCCCACTGCCCTGTCCGGGTGGCTGAGCCTCCTGTCACCGGCTGGCCGCATCAATGCGGCCCTGATTGGCAGGACCTTAGACGCCGCGGGTGGGCTGTCGGCCCCCCACGACGGCCCACCCGT
>JACCYS010000116.1 GCA_013696365.1 Nocardioidaceae bacterium | reverse complement strand
TTGCAAGGCGGGGGTTGAGGGTTCGAGTCCCTTCGTCTCCACCGCTGGACCGGATCGTCGAACCGCCCTCATCACGCGTGCCGGTCGGTCAGTTGGCGGTCCGTCGGGCCAGGCTGGATTCCAGCACGCCGAGGCCTCGATGCAGGTCAGCGTCCGACACCCGGGCATAGCCGATGACCAGCCCGGACGCGTACGGACCCGCCTGCACCTCTGCGCTGCGGGCGTGTCCAGCGAGCAAAGGCACGTCGACCCCGGCAGCGGCGGCGTCCGCAGCGACGGCCGCAGCGACCTTGGTAGGCAGCAGCAACGTGGCGTGCATGCCCGCCTCCAGCCCGAGCAGCCGACCATAGGCACCGAGCCGTTCCTGCACCTGAGTGGCGCGATGGCGATACCGGCGCTTGGCCTGTCGCACCACCCGGTCCCACTCACCATCACGCAACAGGCACAGCAGCGCCCGCTGCAACGGCCAGGGTGGGTGGTCGTGCACCCGGCGCCGACGCTCAGCGAGATCGGCAATCAACTGTGCTGGCGCCACCAGCCACCCCAGCCGCATGCCCGCGCCGAGAGTCTTGGCCACTGTCCCCAGATAGATGACGCGGGCCGGGTCGAGTTGCGCCAGGGCCGGCAACGGCGCCACGTCATAACGGAACTCGGAGTCGTAGTCGTCCTCGAAGACAACCGCGTCCCGACGCGTGGCCTCGGTGAGCAGTTCGAGGCGCCGTGGCACCGGCAACAGGCCACCGAGCGGATGCTGGTGTGATGCGGTCACGTAGTAGGCGCGTGTGCTGGTCGGCGCCACACCCAACCGGTCGACGCGAAGCCCCCGGTCGTCGACCGGCGCGTCCCAGACCGCCCAGCCGCAGCGCTCTGCGGCTGCTGCCGCGGCCCGATAGCCGGGGTCTTCGATGGCCACGGTGGCGCCGGGTGCCCACAGGTGCTGCAGCGCGAGGGTCATGCCGTGTGTGGTGCCGGCGGTGATCAGTACCTCCTCTGGAGCACAGGTCAGGCCCCGGGTGCGCCCAAGCAGCTCGGCCACTGCCATCCGCTAGTTCGGGCAACCCCGCCGCGTCGGGGTAGGTGCCCGGCGCCGGGGCAGACGAGACCTCCCGCCAGGCTCGTCGCCAGCCCGGGCTCGGACGTTCGGGGGTCCACGGCTCGCCGGCCCTCAGCCGCACTTGTGCGTCGCCGCAGCGCGGGGCGGGTGGCGGTGCTGGTGAACGACCCGGACTAGGAAGGTGCCCTGCCACGCTGACGTAGGTGCCCGAGCCATGCCGGCCGCCTACCCATCCCTCGGAGCCCAGCTGGTCGTAGGCCTGCCCGACCACCGAGCGGGCGACGCCGAGGTCGGCGGACAGCGCGCGGGTGCTGGGCAGCCGGTCACCCACGGCAAGTTGGCCCGCGCGCAGCAGTGCTCGCAGCTGGCCGGCAAGCTGCAGGGACAGCGGTGCCGCACCCCTCGAGCGGTCGAGGCGAACGGGCAGGGAGTGTGGGCGGGCATTCGGGTGAGTGGCCTCCTTAACTCACGCAGAAGCGAAGTGGCAGCATGCCACTCCGACGGACAGGATCGTTCGATGACCGTCTCGACACCGCTATCGCCCACCCCACGCACCACCGTGCTGCGCGGTAGCAAGCGCGCCCAGCCCGACCGCGACAGTCTGCACCAGATCCTCGCGGCGGGCGTGGTCTGCCACCTCGGCGTACTCGTTGACGGAGTGCCGCGGGTGTTGCCGACGGCGTACGGAGTTAACCCAGAGGGTCCCGATCGGGACGGCACGCTCTATGTCCACGGGTCAGTCGCCGCGCGCAGCCTGGTGCAGGCGCCGAGCCAGACTGTGTGCGCGGTGCCGCGGCTGATCGACGACCCGGCAGAGAAGGTCCGCGCGCTCGACCTGATCGTCGACAACGTCGTGCCGGGTCGCGCGCGGACGCTGCGGGCGCACAGCCGCAAGGAGCTCGCCGCCACCGACGTCGCGGCATGGGCATGGGCTGGGGTGGTGCCCCTGCAGACCGTCGCCGGCCAACCCGTACGTAGCGGGGACTGTGACACCGAGGTCGCGACGCCCGCCGACGTGCTGGCCCTCGTTGGCTGACCGGGGCGGCCGGTTTGCTGCCGCAAGTGGTCACAGCCGACAGCCAACACGCGCCTGGGAGTGTCGGCATTGACCACTTGGTGTCCGCCACCCCAGTTTGGGGGCACCTGCCAGCACCTGCGGCCTGTCGGCGGTGATCAGGGGCTGACTCTCCGTAGCATCGGTGCTCATGACCTGGTCCCATCACCCTGCCCTGGACGGGTTGCGATCCATAGCCGTCTACATGGTGTTGTTGTTCCACGCTGGGCTCGGCTGGCTGGGCGGCGGCTTCATCGGTGTTGACCTGTTCTTCGTGCTGTCCGGGTTCTTGGTCTCGACGGTCATCCTGACCGAGATCGCCGACACCGGCAGGCTGCAGATCGGCCGCTTCTATGCTCGACGCGTTCGCCGGCTGCTGCCAGCGGCACTCGTCGTCATCATCGTGACCAGCCTGACCTTCTTGCTGGTCACGTCCGTGGTGCGTCGGCTGCCGCTGGTGGCCGATGCGCAGAGTTCGCTGTTGTACGTCGCCAACTGGCACTTCCTCGGCCGGTCGACCGACTACTTCGCCACCGACGTGGCCGAGAGCCCCTTCCTGCACTTCTGGTCGCTGGCGATCGAGGAACAGTTCTATCTGCTCTTCCCGCTGCTGCTCGTGGGCTTGGCCCGGGTGAAGCGGCACCCTCGCGCGCTGCTTGTCACGACCCTCGGCCTGCTGCTGGCGCTGTCAC
This sequence comes from Nocardioidaceae bacterium, assembly GCA_013696365.1. Lineage (GTDB taxonomy): Bacteria > Actinomycetota > Actinomycetes > Propionibacteriales > Nocardioidaceae > JACCVL01. The sequence continues at coordinate 1,868 of JACCYS010000116.1, read as the reverse complement.
TGACCGCACAGCTGGTGTGGGCGCAGACGGACCCCGTGCACGCCTACTACGGCACCGATGCACGGCTTTACCAGCTGTTGGCCGGCGCACTGCTGGCCGCCATCCTGCAAGGTCGCCCGGGGCGTGCGCCGCGCGGCGGCCCCCCAGCCGCACTCGCGACCTTGGTGGGGCTTCTCGGTCTGCTGCTGTTGGGCACCGGGCTGCTGGACTTGACTCCCTCGACCCGGGGAATCGCCGCCACGGTGGTCTCGGTGCTGTTGCTGGTCGGCTTGGTCCGGCACGACCGCACTCCGATCGCCCGGGCACTGTCACGTAAGGCGCCGGTGTTCCTCGGGCGGGTGTCCTACGGGACGTACTTGTGGCACTGGCCGGTCATCGTGCTGCTCGAGACCGTCCTGGTGGTGAACGCAGCAGTGGTCGCGGTGGCTGCGACGGTGCTCGCGACTGCACTTGCCGCGCTGTCGTATGAGCTGATGGAGATGCCCGTCCGCCGCTCACCAGCGCTGTCCCCCTTCACCTGGCAGGTGGCGGTGGCGGGGTTGGCAGCCAGCGTGCTGGTCGCCGTTGCGGTCGTGCCGGTGACGCTTGAGGCAGATCGACGGCCGGTGCTCGCAGCTCCCGCCGGAGGCATCGCCGGCGTCGCTGCAAGCGGCACGGAGGGGACCGCCGAGGGCGAGATGGAGCAGGTGCCGGACGACATCGACTGGCAGGAGGTTGCCAAGGACCGAGGCCCACAGAAGGCCTGCCCGGCAGACGACGCCGACCGGTGCATCGTGCGCGAGGGGTCGGGACCGCACCTGCTCGTCGTCGGCGACAGCCAGGCACGGATGCTCACCGGCATGTTCGGCGCGCTGGCCGAGAAGCACGACCTTACGCTGTCGACGAACATCTTGGTCGGCTGCATGTGGCAGCAGAACCTCTACCTCGGCGAGGCTTCGGGCAACCGAGAGCAGCGTTGTACCGGCGCCCGCCGAGATTGGTACGAGCAGGCGCTGCCGCAGCTCAAGCCGGACGTGGTGATTTTGGTCCAGCGCCCCCGCGACGACGTCGGGGCCTGGTCCGACATCGTGCGACGCCGCGATGGGCAGGACCAGCCACTCGCGGCCGCCACCTGGGAGTCCACCGAGCAGACCGTGCAAACCATCGTCGAGCAAGGGGCTCGTCCCCTGCTCATCGAACAGATGGTGGTGCCCGACACTTTCCACGCCTCAGACTGCCTGGCAGCAGCGGCGCAAGCAGCGGAATGTGCGGTGCCGGTGCCCGTCGAAACAGCTCCCAGCGACGCCTTTTTCCTCACCGCCGCTGCCGCTTCGCCGGAGGTGTACACCGCCAACCTGAATCCGGCCTTCTGCCCCTCGTCGCCCGTGTGCGCGCCGGTGGTGGACAGCGAGATCGTGTGGCGCGACGACCACCATTACACGGCCAGCTTCGCCACCTCACGTGCCGATGAGGTGTGGCGCTTGATCGAACAGACCGGTGTGCTTGGCTCGGCTGGCTGATTGACTGTCAGTCGGCCGCACAGCACAGGAGTATCATCGGCCCACCGGCGGCTCTTCGAGCATTGCTGACCAGAGCTACTCGTCCTCGGCGTACACCAATAGGACCTCTCCACGGTCCGGATCGGTCCGCTGATGAGTGGCGAGGATCCCGCGACGACGCTGCGCTGAGCATATTCGGTGACGTGCAGTCGTTGTTGCTCACCACCGAGAGTGTGCAGACATTCCTGGACGAGCTGGCCCGGTTGGCAGCCCACGTCATCGAACCGCCCGCCTCGTGCGGCATCACCGTGCGCCGAGACGGCCAGCCGTACACGGTGGCCAGCAGTGACGAGCGGGCCGCTGCCGTCGACGAGACGCAGTACGAGGAGC
>JACCYS010000139.1 GCA_013696365.1 Nocardioidaceae bacterium | reverse complement strand
CGTCGTCGCGCAGGGCAGCAGCGGCGACCGTGCGCTGTGGCAGCGCGAACGGCAGCACGAAGCCGTCGTTGTAGTCGGTGTGTTCGCCGATCAGGTTGACCCGACCCGGGGCGAACCACAGGCCCTCCGGCTCGCGGCCGTAGGTGTCGACAAACTCCGCCTTCTCCACGGCGACTGCCCTCCTGAGCGTCGGGCACGACGGCTCATTGATCGGTGAAGTCATGCAGCCACTGGTCGATGGTGGCCATCGTCTTGACATCAGCGGTTCCCGCGCAGCCGGTGACCCTCGACCGGGCGATCGTCCGCGGCTGTTCGGTCATCGCCGAGCTCGGCCTGGGCAGGCCGACATCGGGGCCCTCGATGAGGACGTGGTGCGGCCAGTTTCGGTCGGTGCTGGTGACGGGGACGACGATCACCAGGTCGGGAACGTTTGCCAGGTACCCGTCGCTTGCGATCACGACGGCGGCACGGGTTCCGGCTGGCTCGCGTCCTTGCGTCGGGTGGGGGTCGACCCAGACGATCGAGCCACGCCGCAGCGGCGAGTTCACTCACGAAGCCCATCAGCGGCAGTGCCATCCCACGCCGCAATCTCCTCGACATAACCGGCATCCGAGGGCGTGGTGTACGCCTCGCGCACCGCGGCAAACCGTTGCTCACGCTCGTAGCGGTCCAGCAGCTCGCCGATCAACGCGGCGGCGGTCATCCCACGCCGGGCGGCGTCGAGCGAGATCCGTTCCCGTATCGTCCGCGGGACCTTAATCGTCGTCGCGTCAGTCATACCGTTCAGCATACCGCTGGTAGACTGACCACGGATACCGGTAAGGAATCTCGACAGCCGGGGGATAACGAACACCGTGTCGGAGACCATGACCGGCGTCGTTCTTCCCGGCTCGAGTGACGTCGACATCCGAGAGGTGCCGGTCCCGGCCGTCGGACCGGGACAGGTACTGCTGCGGATGCGGGCGTCGACCATCTGCGGCAGCGACCTCAGAGCGGTCTATCACGGTCACGTCGGTCCGGAGCCTTACTGGGGCGTGATCGCGGGCCACGAGCCGTGCGGTGAGGTTGTCGAGGTGGGCGCTGGCACCGGTGGCATCCGCGTCGGTGAGCGGGTGGTTGTGTACCACATCTCCGGCTGCGGGCGCTGCGCCGAGTGCCACGCGGGATACATGATCTCGTGCACCGCCGAGCCACCGGTGAAACTGGCCTATGGCTGGCAGCGCGACGGAGGTCACGCCGACTACCTGCTCGCCGACCTGGCCACGTGCGTCACGCTGCCCGACGGCCTGAGCTTCATCGACGGTGCCTGCGTCGCCTGCGGCTTCGGCACCGCGTATGAGGCGCTCTGTCGCGCCGGCGTCTCCGGCCGCGACACCGTGCTCGTCACCGGCGTGGGGCCGGTCGGCATGGCCACCGGCATGCTGGCCAAGGCGATGGGCTCACAGCGGGTCATCGGCGTCGACGTGGACTCCGGCCGGCTCACGTTCGCCGAGAGCCAGGGCTGCATCGACGAGGGCGTCACCGCCGGTGCGGACGCCCTCGAGGCCATCCTGGAACTCACCGGAGGCGAGGGCTGCGAGGTGAGCGTCGACTGCTCCGGGTAGCCCGCAGCGAGGGTGCTGGTGCTGCGCGGCACCCGCCGGTGGGGCAGGTGCGTGATGGTCGGCGAGGGGAACCGGCTCGACATCGACGTGAGCCCGTGGCTGATCCACAAGCAGGTCACACTGCATGGCTCGTGGGTGACCTCGCTGCCGCGGATGGCGGAGCTGCTCGACAACCTGGTGCGCTGGGACGTGCACCCCGATCGGGTCGTGTCCGACCGCTTCTCACTCGCCGAGGCCGGCCAGGCTTACCGGACCGCGGATACGGCCACCGGCGGCAAGGTCGCCTTGGTCATGGGCGCCTGAGGCGGGGCCCACTGTCTCAGAATCGACAGCGGCAGCGCGAGTGAGTCGGCCAGGGATCCATGAGCGGACTCTCAACCGCGACTCATTCGGCTCTGGTGCCACCGGGACATGGTTCTCGGATGCCCATCAACCC
>JACCYS010000077.1 GCA_013696365.1 Nocardioidaceae bacterium | reverse complement strand
CCGATGGCCACCCGTCTGGTGCTGGTCAAGGCAGACGGGTCAGTGTCGATCCACGCCGACGACCGCGCGTACAAGCCACTCAACTGGATGAGCCCCCCGTGTCGCCTGGATGAGACCGAGGTCGAGGGCCGAGTCGAATGGACCGTCAGTGCATCCCGCAGCGAGGACACCCTGCGAATCGTCTTTGACGAGGTGTTGTACGACACCACCCATCATCTCGGAGTCGACCCCGGCCTGGTGAAGGACGGCGTCGAGCGGCACCTGCAGGAATTGTTGGCTGAACACCCAGCCACGTTGGGTGACGGATTGGTCCTCGTGCGCCGGGAGTATCCGACGGCGATAGGCCCGGTCGACCTGCTGTGTAGAGACGCCGCCGGTTCGACGGTCGCCGTCGAGATCAAGCGGCGTGGCGAGATCGATGGGGTGGAGCAACTGGCTCGCTATCTCGAGCTGCTCGAACGCGATCCGCTGCTCGCGCCCGTACGCGGCATGCTGGCTGCGCAGGAAATCAAGCCGCAGGCACGGACGCTCGCCACCCACCGCGGTATCGCCTGCGTTGTCGTCGACTACGACGTGTTGCGCGGGCTCGATGACCTGTCGCTCCGGCTGTTCTGACCCGCACCACCCATGATCAGCAAGGACCGACCAGCCCCAGTACCTCCGCCGCACAACCCCACGACAGCGTCACGCCGGCACCCCCGTGGCCGTAGCAGTGCACCACCGGCGGCCCGGCGGCACGCTGCACCGACTCGAGACGCACCGTGGGTCGAGCCGGGCGCAGGCCGACACGATGTGCCAGCACTCGGGCCGTCGCCAGGGCAGGCACGAGGACGACGGCACGCGCCAGGATGTCGGCCGCCTGTTGCGGGTTCACAACATCGACGGCACTGTCCTGCTCGTCGCTGCCGCCGACGACGATGTCGTCGGCGCGAGGAACCACGTACGTCGGCCCCGACTCGTCCAGCCACCAGCGGTCCAGACCCACCTGCTCGACCACCAGGATCTGCCCACGCACAGGTCCGACGGTCGTGTCATCGACCAGCTCACGCGCGGCTAACCCGCTGGCGTTGACCACCAGGTCTGCATCGTCAGGAAGGGTGCGCAGCCTGCGCACAGTGATCATCCCACCGGCCCGCTCGACCCGGCGCTGCAGCCACGGCAGGTAGTGGCCCATGTCGATCACCGGTGAGGTGAAGCACCAGCCGGCGACATAGCCGGCCGGTGGGTCGTCGATGGGTTGCAGGTCCGGAACCGCGTCGGCCCACCAGGGTCGGTCGCCCGGTGCGCGCAGCAGCTCGGTCCCGCGACGCTGCCGAACCCCCGCCTCCGGCGTGGTCAGGGCTAGGTCGACGAAGGCGGCGTAGGTGCTGGCGCCCCACGCCGTGACACGCTCCCTTGGGTTGGCGCGGTACGGGTACCACAGGGCAGCCGCCACCGCCGACGTGGTGTGCAGCGGCGACCGTGCCGTGCGTACCTCCACCCGATGCCCGGCCTCGGCGAGCAGGGCCGCGCACGACAGCCCGATCACCCCAGCGCCGACGACGACGATCCGCATGCCCCCAGTCTGACCTCCCACAACGTGTGGGGCGGGCTCAGTGGCAGCGGAAGCGGCCACCCCGGTCAAGAACCCTGCCCCCCGCGCTGATGAAGCGGAAGTTGTAGGACCGCGGTCGCAGAGCCAGCCGCAACACGCCGTAGCGATGGTCGATGCGCTTTCGGCTGAGGCTGGCGTACGGCTTGGTGATGCTCCGCAGCCCGCCTCCACCGGCGCCCACGATGAACTGGCGGATGCCGCGAGCAGCAGCCGACCCGTTCGCGGCCCGTGGCGCGAAGCGCTCGTAGTTGTGGTCGTGGCCGTTGAGCACGACGTCCCCGCCGCCGCGGGCCAGCACCCGCCACATCGTGCGGGTGGTCGTATACCCACCGTGTTCGCCGCTGGACCAGGGCGGGTGGTGCCAGTAGGCGAGGGTGCAGCGCCTCTTGTGGTCGTCCAGGTCGCGCCGCAGCCAACGCACCTGGGCCGATCTAGGTCCGCAGCGCACCTGGCTGCAACTGCCGTCGCTGCTGTTCAGCGCCACCACATGCCACCCGCGGACGTTGAAGCTGTAGTAACCGTCGTGACGTCGGTGTGCCTGCTTGCCGAAGTACCTGAAGTAGCCGCCCGCATCCTTGGTGAGGTACTCGTGGTTGCCAGGTGTGGGCCGGGTGCGACCCCGGAACCGACCCGACCCCAGGACTTCGCGTACTGCGACCTGAACTCTGCCAGCGTACCGCGCTCGTACTGATTGTCGCCCATGGTCAACACTCGCGCCGGGTCGTTGGCCCGCACCCGGCGGGCCGTACGCGGCGGCCGCACAGTTCGGCGGCGCACAGCGAGCGATGTCCCCCGCTGCCACCACGATGACCGGCGAAGCAACTCGGGCAGGGTCGACACCTGGCCGCTGCGGCGCGGCTGACGAGGTGCCGGCGACTGCGATCTCGCTCAGGAGGAGGCAGACCAGTGCGCACGCGGCAGCCACGCTCGATGCGTTAAGGCGCCGACGGCTCGTCACCGGTCAGGCGTCCTCGTCCTCGGCTCCGGGTCGCGCCGCCCAGGGAAGCTCCTCGGCAGAGCGAACGACGACGAGCCGGTCGCCGCGCTCGAGCTGGGAGACTGTCGGGTCGAAGAACCGATGCACGTGGTTGTTCCGCACGACTGCGATCACCTGGTCGCCGCACGACTGTGGCGGTTTCCCGGTCTCCGAGGACTGCACCTCCCGCTCGGTGACCTCGAGCCCCTCACCGTAGGTCAACAGGTCCTCGAGGACCTGGCCGAGCGCCGGGCTGACCGCGGACAGGCCGAGCAGCCGACCCACCGACTCCGACGAGGTGATGACGGCGTCGGCGCCACTTTGATAGACCAGCGGGACGTTGTCCTGTTCGCGCACCGCCACCGTCACAAATGCTTCCGGGTTGAGCTGCCGCGCGGTCAAGGTCATCAACACGGCAGCGTCGTCGCGATTGGCAGTGATCAGCACCTGCTTGGCTTGTGCCACCTCGGCGCGTGCGAGCACCTCCCGGCGGGTGCCGTCGCCCACGACGCACGCGATCTTGTCCTCTTGAGCCAGCGCCACCGCCTCCGAGGCGGTATCGATCACCACGATCCGTTTAGCGTCATAGCCCTTGGCCAGCAGCGTGTGCACCGAGGCACGGCCTTTTGTGCCGTAGCCGATCACGACGACGTGCTCCTTCATGAATCTCCTCCAGCGTCGGGCACGCAACTGCTCACGGCCTTGGCTGGCCAGCACCTCCAGGGTGGTGCCGACCAGCACGATCAGGAACGCGACGCGCAAGGGTGTGATGGCGACGGCATTGAACAACCGGGCGCTCGCGGTGACCGGCGTGATATCGCCGTAGCCGGTGGTGGTCATCGTGACCGTCGCGTAGTACACGCAGTCGAGCAGGCTCAGCTCTCCACCGTCACCGCCGTAGGCGTCGCGGTAGCCATCGCGGTCGAGATAGACGACCAGCACCACCAGCCCGAGCAGGCCCATCCCAAACAGCACCCGCATTTGCAGCGCTCGCCACGGGGACGTGCTGGACTCGGGGAGCCGGATCCGGGGCGCTTCAGCCACGATCGGAACTGTAACCAGCGCGGCGGAGGTCGAGGCGCACCCGCCCAGTGCTGGCGCGGCGTCGACTCCAACCGGTCAGCCAGTCAGGCCGGCTGCAGGTGCAGTACTCGGGTCAATCGGGTGACCGCCAGGATTCGGCGCAACCGCGGATGTGCGCGTTGCACCACCAGATGGTGGCCGCGCCGATGGGCGCGCTCGTGGGCAGCCGCCAGCAGCGCCAGGCCCAATCGGTCCACCCACTCCACTGCCGCCAGATCAAGCTGCACGTCTGTCTCTGAGCGGTCGATCGCGTCAAACAACTCTCTGCGTGCGTGCGCCACCGAGACGCCGTCCAAGCGCTCCAGCCGTACGACAGTCATCTCGTAATCCACAACTCCCCCTTCTCCCTCGTATGGACAGACGCACCCGCCCGGCAAAAGGTTGCCGCTGCTGATCAACAAGGTGCGCCCAACACGCGGGTGCTGTCTCAACTTCGTTTCGGTCGGCCCCGGGGGCGGGGCGAACCATCCGAACGGACGAGGCAATCAGTCCGAGTAGTCGAAGAACCCGCGGCCGCTCTTACGCCCCAGGTCGCCGGCTTCAACCATTCTGGACAGCAGCTCGGGCGGGTAGAACTTGCCGTCGCCGGTCTCGCCGTAGATGTTCATGGTGGCGTGCCGGAGGATGTCCACGCCGGTCAGGTCGGTGGTAGCCAATGGGCCCATCGGATGACCGAAGCCGAGGCGGCAGGCCAAGTCGATGTCCTCGGCGGTGGCCACCCCAGCCTCGTACAGGGCGATCGCCTCCATCACCAGGGCGCTCACCAGTCGAGTGGTGACGAAGCCGGCGACGTCACGCTCGACGACGATGCAGGTCTTGCCGGTCTCCTCGGCGAAAGCTCGCGCCGTGGCCACAGTCTGATCGCTGGTCTTGAAGCCTCGTACGAGCTCGCACAGCGCCATCATCGGCACCGGCGAGAAGAAGTGCGTGCCCACGACCTGCTCGGGCCGGCTGGTAACTGCGGCGATGGACGTCACCGGTATCGCCGAGGTGTTGGTTGCCAGCACGGCGGTATCGGCACAGATCTGGTCCAGTGCGCGGAAGACGTCGTGCTTGACCTCGATGCGCTCGTAGACAGCCTCGACGACGATGTCGGCGTCGGCGGCGGCATCCAGGTCGGTCGTGGTGGTGATCCGTTCGAGGGCAGCGTCGCGGGCCTCCTCGGTCACGCGGTCCTTGGCAACCAACCGGTCGAGGGAATGTGCGATCCCGGCACGGCCTCGGCTGGTGGCGGCGTCATCCACGTCGCGCAGCCACACCTGCCATCCGGCTACGGCGGCCACCTGGGCAATGCCCGAGCCCATCAGTCCCGCACCCACCACACACAGCGTTCCGGCCATGACCGGTCCTCCTCCGAACAACTCTCGATCCCCGTAACCGGGCCGGAGGCGGCAGCGTAGCCAGGCAGCTCGCCCGCCGCGCACCCCGGCTGGAGAACAGGCACACTGGTGGAGTGTCACTCGCGGGAGTCCCCCTAGTGGGTTCGTCGGGGATCGACTACGTCTATATACCGCTCGTGTCCGCAGTGGTCGTCGGCCTTTTGGGGCTGGTGCTGCGCTGGTCGATGCAGGCACAGTCTCGGCGCGGGTCGTCTCGGGTCGCAGACCCGGAACATGGGCTGCTCATTGGCGTGCTGTCAGCCAGTGACGTGGAGGCTGAGCGGGTACGCCGGCTGCTCAGCCAAGAGGGGGTTCGGGCCACCTCCCGCCCTCAGGGTTCACGTCGACAGGTGTTGGTGTGGCCGGACGATGTGGACACCGCACTGCGGCTCGTCTCCGCCGATCGGGACCGGCGCCGCTGATCCAGGGGTGATCGGGTCCGGGCCGCTGCTGCCGACGGCACGGCCACGTCGTACCGTCGGCACATGGTCAACCTCACCCGGATCTACACGCGCACCGGCGACGGCGGGAACACCCGGCTCGGTGACATGTCCGAGGTCGCCAAAACCGACCTGCGGGTCGCGGCCTACGGTGACGTCAACGAGGCGAACGCTCACCTCGGCGTCGCCGTCGTCCTCGGCGGTCTCGACGACGACGTACAGACGGTGCTGGGCAGGATGCAGAACGACCTGTTCGATCTGGGTGCGGACCTCGCGACTCCGGTCGTCGAGAATCCCGAGTTTCCGCCGCTGCGCGTCCGTGAGGAGGAGGTGCAGCGGCTCGAGGAGTGGTGTGACCATTACAACGAGACCGTGGAGCCGTTGCGCTCGTTCGTCCTGCCGGGTGGAACAGCGGGCTCCGCATTGCTGCACGTGGCAACGACCGCGATGCGCCGCTCAGAGCGTTCGACCTGGGCGGCGATGCAGGTGCATGCAGACTCGATGAATCCGATCGCCGTGCGCTATCTGAACCGAGCCAGCGACCTGTTGTTCATCCTGGCACGACACGCGAATCGCCACGTGGGCGACGTGTTGTGGAAGCCCGGCGGCGAACGAGGCGACTGACCCGGCCACCGCACGATCTTTCCGACGCATCCGGCGGGCCGAAGCGATCAGCCGCCGAGGTGCGGGTCTGGTGGCGCGGCCTCGAGCCACGCCACCAGCCCGGTGAAGGACTCGGGGCTCAGCGCCACCTCGACCTCCCGGTCAAAGGTGCAGGTGTCCACGACCAGGTGCCCTGCAAAAAGCGCGAACGCCTCGGCGCCGTGCGGTTCTCGGCGACCGCCCAACTGCATAGCTCGCCGGTCGAACACCCGCTTGGGACGCAATGACAGCGTGAACGCGCGGAACCATTCCAACCGGTCACCGCGATATCGGCCCCAGCCGAGCGTCCAGCCACGGCTGCCCTGCGCAGGATCGGTGCGCACGCTCATGTCGAAGGTGGGTTCACCCTTGGTGAGCCACCGGCGCCGGACGATGAGACCCAAGAAGACCAGCGCTGCCAGCAGCAGCAACGCGCCCAACACGTCGAGGACGAGTTGCCACCACGGCATGGTCTCGCCCCGACTGCAGCCCCAGACGGAGCCGTCAGCCAGCTCTCTCGACGGCGCGGACGCGAGCCTCTGCACGCCGGACGGCCTCCAGGGCCTCGTCGTCGTCCTCGCCCTCGCTCTGCGCGCGTTCAAGGTCGTGGCGGGCCCGCTCGAGGTCGATCTCGTGCGACATCTCGGCCTGCTCGGACAGGATCGAGACGCGGTCGTCGGCCACCGACAGGAAGCCTGCGTCCACGGCTGCGACCCACACCTCGCCGCCATCAGCACGCACCTCGACGACTCCTTCGACGAGGACGGCCAGCATGGATTCGTGACCGGGCAGCACGCCGAGGTCGCCCTCGCTGGTGCGGGCGATCACCATCGTCGCCTCACCCGACCAGACGACCCGGTCGGCTGCGACCAGCTCGACATGCAGCAGGGCGTCGGACATCAGCCCTCCTTCTGCAGCTCGGACCACTTGGCTTCGACGTCGTCCAAACCACCACACATGAAGAAGGCCTGCTCGGCGACGTGGTCGTAGTCCCCGTCAGAGATCTTGCTGAACGCTTCGATGGTGTCCTCCAGCGGAACCGTCGAGCCCTCCAGCCCGGTGAACTGCTTTGCCACATAGGTGTTCTGCGACAGGAACCGCTGGATCCGGCGGGCCCGGGAGACCACGACCTTGTCCTCCTCGGACAACTCGTCCACACCGAGGATCGCGATGATGTCCTGAAGTTCCTTGTTGCGCTGCAGGATCCCCTTGACCCGGGTTGCGGTGTCGTAGTGCTCCCGCGAGATGTAACGCGGGTCGAGGATCCGCGACGTCGACGTCAGCGGGTCCACGGCGGGGTAGATACCGAGCGAGGCGATCTCACGGGACAGCTCGGTGGTGGCGTCCAGGTGGGCGAACGTGGTCGCCGGGGCCGGGTCGGTGTAGTCGTCGGCCGGCACATAGATCGCCTGCATCGAGGTGATCGAGTGCCCGCGGGTCGAGGTGATCCGCTCCTGCAGAGTCCCCATCTCGTCGGCCAGCGTCGGCTGGTAGCCCACCGCCGAGGGCATCCGGCCGAGCAGCGTGGACACCTCCTGGCCAGCCTGGGTGAAGCGGAAGATGTTGTCGATGAACAACAGCACGTCCTGGTTCTGCACGTCGCGGAAATACTCCGCCATCGTCAGCGCCGACAGCGCGACCCGCAGCCGGGCACCGGGCGGCTCGTCCATCTGGCCGAAGACCAGCGCGGTCTGCCCGATGACCTCCGACTCGGTCATCTCGGTGATCAGGTCGTTGCCCTCGCGGGTGCGCTCCCCGACCCCGGCGAAGACCGACACGCCCTCGTGGTCGCGAGCGACTCGAGCGATCATCTCCTGGATCAGCACGGTCTTGCCGACGCCGGCACCGCCGAACAGGCCGATCTTGCCACCCAGCACGTAGGGGGTGAGCAGGTCGATCACCTTGATGCCGGTGTGGAACATCTCAGTCTTGGACTCGAGCTGGTCGAACGCGGGAGCCTTGCGGTGGATCGACCAGCGCTCTTCGACGTCGAGGGTCTCGCCCTCCTCCAGGTTCAGACAGTCGCCGATCGTGTTGAAGACGTGGCCCTTGGTCACGTCCCCGACGGGCACGGTGATGGACTTGCCGGTGTCGGTGACCTTGACACCACGCACCACCCCGTCGGTGGGCTGCATCGACACCGCCCGCACCATGCCGTCACCGATGTGCTGCTCCACCTCGAACGTCAGCGTGCGAGTGGTGTCGCCCAGGGTCACATCCAAGGTGAGCGCGTTGTAGATCTCCGGCATCTCGTCGACGGAGAACTCGACGTCGACGACAGGCCCGATGACCCGGGCGATACGCCCGACGGCACCGGTGGACTCGTCGCCGGTGGTGGCTTGGTCGTCGTTCAGCGTGGCGGTCATGGTGGTCACTCGCTCCCTGCGTTTGCGTCGGCCAGTGCGTTGGCACCACCGACGATCTCACTGATCTCCTGGGTGATCCCGGCCTGGCGGGCCTGGTTGGCGATACGGGTGTACTTCTGGATGAGGTCCTCTGCGTTGTCGGTGGCCGACTTCATTGCCCGCTGCCGGGCGGCCAGCTCTGAGGCGGCGGCCTGCAGCAACGCGGCGAAGATCCGGCTAGTGACGTAACGGGGCAGCAGCGCATCCAGCACCTCAGCCGCTGATGGCTCGAACTCGTACAGCGGCAGGATGTCGCCGTCCTGCGGCAGTTGGTCGTCGTCATCGGCTACACCCTCGACGACCTCGAGCGGCAGCAGGCGGATGACGTCCGGCTCCTGGACGAGCATCGAGCGGAACCGGGTGAAGACGACGTGCACCTCATCGACCGGGGTGCGCTCGTTGTCCTCCGCAGGCTCGACGTCGGACTCCTCGTGCGACTCGTCACCGGCCAGGAACGCCGCGAGGATCGCCTCGGCGATCTCGCGCGCCGCCTCGTACGTCGGACTGTCGGAATACCCCGACCAACTGTCCGCGAGGTCCCGCTGGCGGAAGGTGAAGTAGGCGATGCCCTTGCGCCCGGAGACGTAAAGGTCCACCTCCTTGCCTTCGCTGTGCAGCTTCTCGACGAGCCGCTCGGACTCCTTGAGCAGCGCCGACGAGTACGAGCCAGCCAGCCCGCGGTCGCTGGTGATGATCACCACCGCTGCGCGCTTGGGGTCTGGGTGCTCGGTGGTCAACGGATGGTCGACATTCGAGAACGTCGCCACCGCCGACACCGCCCGGGTCAGCTCGCGGGCGTACGGCAGCGCGGCTTGCGCCTGCTGCTGGGCCTTGATGATGCGCGAGGCGGCGATCAACTCCATCGCCCGGGTGATCTTCTTGGTCGCCTGGGTGGACTTGATCTTGCCGCGCAGCTCGCGCAGGCTCGCCGCCATCGCTCAGCCTCGCTTCTGCTTGACGATCTGCTCCTGCTCCACGTCCTCGTCGTCCAGCGCCTCGTGCTCCTCGTGGCCGGCCTTGATCGAGCCGCCCTCGGAGGTCTCGAACTGGTCGGCGAAGGACTCGTAGGCGCTCTCCAGCGACGAGGCGGTGTCGTCCTCGAACTTGCCGGTCTCCCGGATCGTGTCCAGGATGCCGCCGTGCTCACGCTTGATGTAGTCGAGCAGCTCGGACTCGAAGCGGCTGACGTCCTCGGCGGGCACCGCATCGAGCTTGCCGCTGGTGCCGGCCCACATCGAGATCGTCTGCTGCTCCATCGAGAACGGCGAGTACTGCGGCTGCTTCAGCAGCTCCATCAGCCGCGAGCCGCGGTCCAGCTGGCGACGGGAGGTCGCGTCCAGATCGGAGGCGAACATCGCGAACGCCTCCATCGCGCGGTACTGCGCCAGGTCGATTTTGAGCGAGCCGGTGACCTTCTTCATCGCCTTGGTCATCGCCGCACCGCCGACCCGCGAAACCGAGATTCCGACGTCGATCGCGGGCCGCTGGTTGGAGTTGAACAAGTCGGACTGCAAGAAGATCTGGCCGTCGGTGATCGAGATGACGTTGGTCGGGATGTAGGCCGACACGTCGTTGGCCTTGGTCTCCACGATCGGCAGTGCGGTCATCGACCCGGCACCCATCTCGTCGGACAGCTTGGCGCAGCGCTCCAGCAGCCGGCTGTGCAGATAGAACACGTCCCCTGGGTAGGCCTCACGGCCCGGTGGGCGGCGCAGCAGCAGCGAGACCGCCCGGTAGGCCTCGGCCTGCTTGGACAGGTCGTCGAACACGATCAGGACGTGCTTGCCCTCGTACATCCACTCCTGCCCGATGGCCGAGCCAGTGTAGGGGGCGAGGTACTTGAAGCCGGCCGAGTCCGAGGCGGGTGAGGCGACGATGGTGGTGTACTCGAGCGCACCGGCCTCCTCCAGAGCACCGCGCACGCCGGCGATGGTGGACCCCTTCTGCCCGATGGCCACGTAGATGCACCGCACCTGCTTGTCGGGGTCACCGGTGTCCCAGTATTCCTTCTGGTTGATGATCGTGTCGATCGCCACCGCGGACTTGCCGGTCTGCCGGTCGCCGATGATCAGCTGGCGCTGACCGCGACCGATGGGGGTCAGCGCGTCCACCGCCTTGATGCCGGTCTGCAGCGGCTCGTGCACACTCTTGCGCTCCACCACACTGGCCGCCTGCACCTCCAAGGGCCGACGGCCGCTGGTCTCGATGTCGCCCAGCCCGTCGATGGCGTTGCCCAGCGGGTCGATCACCCGGCCGAGGTAGCCGTCACCAACCGGCACCGACAAGATGTCGCCGGTGCGGCGCACCGGCTGGCCCTCCTCAACCCCGGCGAAGTCGCCGAGGATGACCACGCCCACCTCGCGGATGTCGAGGTTGAGTGCGAGGCCGAGCGTGCCGTCCTCAAACTCCACCAGCTCGTTGGCCATCACCGAGGGCAGGCCCTCGACGCGCGCGATGCCGTCGCTGGCCTCGGAGACCGTGCCGACCTCCTCACGCTCGGCAGTCTCCGGCTGGTAGTCGGAGACGAATTGCTGCAGCGCGTCCCGGATCTCCTCCGGCCGGATCGTGAGCTCCGCCATGTCGTGGTCCCTGCTCTCTTGTCGATCGTGTCCTGGTGCTGAGTGTGACTGGACGTTAATTGTGGTGGTCGGTGTGGGTCTGCTTGCTAGTCAGCCGGCTACGCGACGGCGGGCGGTCTCGAGTCGTGCTTGCACGGTGCCGTCGACGACCTCGTCGCCGAGCTCGACCCGCGCACCGCCGAGGATGCGCTTGTCGACGACGACGTTGAGGTGCACCGGCGCGCCGTACTGGGTGGCCAGTGCTGCGGCCAGCCGCTCATGGTCATCGTCCGACAGCGGCTGCGCAACCGTGACCGTCGCCACCAGCCGGTCCCGGCGGGTGGCGGCGACCTTGGCGAACTCCTCCAGCGCCGCTCCCGGCGAGGTGCGCCTGCCGGCCACGGCCTGGGCGGCCAACCGCTGGGTCGCTGGCGCTGCTTTGTCGGCCAGCAGCGTGTTGAGGATCTGTTGCTTGCCCTCGGTCGGGGCCGACCGGTCCGACAGAGTGTCGCGCAACGCCGGGTCACCACTGATGATGCGGCCCAAGCGGAACAGCTCGTCCTCCACATCATCGATGCGCCCGGCGGAGTCGGCGGCCGCCACGTGGGCAACGACACCCGCATGCTCGATGCTGTCGGCGAAGTCCCGAGACGAGGTCCAGCGCTGTGCGGCGGCGTGAGCCACCACGTCCTTGGTGGGCTCGGAAACCTGATCACCGAGCACCTGACCTGCCAGCCCTGAGCGTGCCCGCGCGTCCAGACTCGGGTCAGTGAGCGTGCGCCGCAGCGAACCCGCGCCATCGAGCAGGCCAGCGACGCTGAAGAGCTCGTCGCCGGTGGTCTCGGCGGTCGAGGGAGTTGACTCGAGCACGTGTTCCAGATGCTCGACGACCGCGGCCAGGCTCTTGCCCGAGCTGCCGCGCATCAGTGCGACTCCCCCACCGGGGCCACGCTCGAGCCGCCGCTGGGTGCGGGGGCGTCCTCGGGCTGGTCGTGGTGTTCGCCACCGCCTGTGTCCGGCTCATCGGC
>JACCYS010000072.1 GCA_013696365.1 Nocardioidaceae bacterium | reverse complement strand
CGCTCGCGTACGGCTCGACGGTGTTGTCCCATTCGGTCTCGATCCACCGGGTGTGCACAGCGAAGTCACCGTCGGCGGCGACGTACGCGGGGTCGTCCAGCACCGCCCGGTGGAAGGGGATGACGGTCGGCATGCCCTCGACGACGAACTCGGCCAGCGCCCGGCGGGACCGCTCGATGGTCTGCTGCCTGCTGGCGCCGGTCACGACCAACTTGGCGACCAGCGAGTCGAACGCGCCCGGGACCGTCTCGCCCTGGTCGTACCCGCCGTCGACGCGGACGCCGGGCCCGGCCGGCTGGTGCCAGCGGGTCAGGGTGCCCGGTGCGGGCAGAAAGCCGGCACCCGCGTCCTCGGCGTTGATGCGGAACTCGATGGCGTGGCCGCGCACCTCAGGGTCGTCGTAGCCGAGCTCTGCGCCGGCGGCGATGCGGAACATCTCGCGGACGAGGTCGATGCCGGTGACCTCCTCGCTGACGCAGTGCTCGACCTGCAACCGGGTGTTGACCTCCAGAAAGCTGATCGTGTCGTCCTGACCAACCAGGAACTCCACGGTCCCGGCCCCCACGTAGCCCGCCTCGCGCAGGATCGCCTTCGAGCTCTGATACAGCCGGTCGCGCTGCTCGTCGGACAGGTACGGCGCGGGCGCCTCCTCGACCAGCTTCTGGTGCCGGCGCTGTAGCGAGCAGTCCCGCGTTGAGATCACCACGACGTTGCCGTGAGAGTCGGCGAGACACTGGGTCTCGACGTGTCGGGGCTGGTCGAGGTAGCGCTCGACGAAGCACTCGCCGCGGCCGAACGCAGCGGTCGCCTCCCGCACCGCCGAGTCGAATTGCTCCGGCACCTCTTCCATGGTTCGCGCGATCTTGAGCCCGCGGCCCCCGCCCCCGAAGGCCGCCTTGATCGCGACCGGCAGCCCGTGTTCCTCAGCGAAGGCAGTGACCTCGTCGACGCCGCCGACCGGGTCTGGGGTGCCCGGCACCAGCGGGGCGCCGACCTGCTGGGCGATGTGCCGGGCCTGCACCTTGTCGCCGAGCGCGGTGATAGCCGCCGGGGGAGGCCCGATCCAGGTCAGCCCGGCATCCAGCACCGCCTGGGCGAAGTCAGCGTTTTCGGACAAGAATCCGTAACCGGGGTGCACCGCGTCGGCGCCGCTGCGGGCGGCCACGTCGAGCAACTTGTCGACCGACAGGTAGGAGTCACCGGGCGTCGCACCGTCCAGCGAGTGGGCCTCGTCGGCCAGCCGCACGTGCAGCGCGTCCCGGTCTGCCTCTGCGTACACCGCCACGCTGCGCAGGCCGGCGTCTCGGCAAGCGCGGATCACCCGGACGGCGATCTCGCCGCGGTTGGCGATCAGCACGGTGCCCAGCTGCGTCGTTGCCTGATTGGTCACGCATACTCCCGTTCGCTGAGGGTCGGGGGGAGTCTAGGTGCCTGGCAGCGTGGCCAGCGTGGCCAGCGTGTCCCGTTGCCGGTTTAGCGCCGAGCGCCCGGCAACTGGTCACAACCGGCACCCGGCTCGCGCGCAACAGTGTCGTCTGTGACCACTTAGGACGAAGATGACGCTGTGAGTGTGCCGGGGACCGTACGCCGATGGCACGACGACGATGGCTGGGGCGTGATCGACTCCGCCGCGACGCCCGGCGGCTGCTGGGCTCACTTCAGCGCGGTCGCGGTCGCCGGCTACGCCACGCTCTCGGTTGGCCAGCAGGTCGAGTTGGACTGGGAAGCTCTAGGCCAGGACGGGTTCGACTACAGCGCCGTGCGCGTCTGGCCGGCCAGCCAGCAGCCCGTCGACCGGGAAGAGATCACCGACGACGGGCATCACCAAGCCCAGATATTCCGAGCTTCTGACCTGGATGAGCCAGCGGAGCAGGCGGACGTGCTGGTCGTGGACGTTGCCAACGTGCTGGGCTCGCGCCCGGACGGGTGGTGGCGCGACCGCGCCGGTGCGACGACGCGGCTGCTGCGGCGCCTGGCCAACATCGACGTTGCGGTGCCCCGCTTACTCGTGGTGCTCGAGGGCCGGGCCAGAGCGGCCGAGGTGCCGCCGGGCTTGGATTCCATCATCGCGCCCGGCTCGGGCGACGACGCCCTGGTGGACCGGGTGGTCGAGGAGGTCACGGCCGGACGGTTCGTACGCGTCGTGACCAGCGACCGGGGGCTTCGCGCCCGGCTGCCTGCCGGGGTTGCCGTCATGGACGCCGGCAGCCTGCGCCGCCTCCTGGACTAGCGCCTCGGACACACGATGATGCGTTCCGGTGTTCGGACCCCGCTCATGCATCATCACCCGCAGGTGTGTGGTGGTGAAGGGACGATCAGCACCTGCAGCAGACCGGCCAGAGCGCTGTACGTGATCACTCCGGTCGCGCCGAACACGGTGTACTGCGCGTCGACGCCGGCGAGAGTGGTCACCGTCCAGGCCGCGGCCCAGAGCGCAGGAGCGGCCACCGTCCACGCAGCCCGCGCGGCCCAGCCCGTGCGACCGGCCAGCGCGAGCGCCTGCACCGGGCCGACCACCACGCCGGTGAGCGCTCCCTGCAGTGCGAGGTCGCCGAGGCCGGTGTCGAAGCCAACGGTGCTGGCGCCGAGCAGCAGTCCCAACGCCATCCCGGCACCAGTTGACGCCCTGTTCGAGACCGCGCGGCGACGCTGCCGCCCTCGGCATATGAACGCCGGCCCTAGCGGACGCACGATGATGGATTGCGGGTGCTGGGACCCCGGCAATGCATCATCGCCCGCGCTGTTGGACGGTACGAAATGCGCGGATGACGGCCGGATCGGGGGGCTAGACCCCGAGGCGCTCGCCGGCGATCTGCACCCCCTGCACGCGTGCCGCGATCTTCTGGAAGGCGACGTCGCGGGCGAAGTCCGGCGATCCGTGCTTCGGCTTGTCGTCCACGCTGAACGGCGAGAAGCCGCAGTCGTCGGTCGCGCCGAGCCGCTCGACCGGGATGTGCCGCGCAGCGGTGACCAGGTCCTCGGCGACCTGCTCGGGCGTCTCCACGGTCGGGTTGAGCGGGTCGATGACCCCGATATGGCAGACCTGCGGCACGCCATTGGCGTCCTCGCGGCTGTGCTCGCCGATCAGTTTGTAGACATACTCCTTGTCCCGCTCGCTGGCGAGCTGGATCAGGAAGTAGCCGGCGTTCATGCCGAACATCGACGGCAGTAGGTCGGCGTAGTCGACGTCGGCGGAGTGCACCGAGTCCATGTCACCGCCTGGACAGGTGTGGATGCCGATGTTCACCCGCTCCTCCGCGGAGAACCGGTCCAGCACCCGGTTGTTGAGCTCGATGAACTGCTGCAGCATGTGCCGGCCGGTCCACGGGTTGCGAGGGTCGTTCTTGGAGGCGAGCCGCCCCTCGGTGAAGTCGACCGAGACCCGCTGAGCACCGGCGGCGAAGGCCTGCCGGATGTCTCTCTCCGCCTCATCGCACAGGTCGGACAGGAACTGCTCGCGCGGGTATCCGTCCACCTCTTCGTCCAACGGATACAGCAGCGACAACATCGACGGCGCGATCACCGCCTGCTTCATCGGCCCGGACGCGTACGGGATGGACTTGCTCAGGTAGTCCGAGGCGAAGGTCTTGTAGCGGAACGGCGCTCCGGTCAGCCGGGGCAGCTGGCGATGGTGACCGTCGTCGAAGATCGCGAAGTACTGCCCATCGGCGGCAAGGTTGTCGGCCAGGCCGGTGCCGGCGAGGGTGTCGGTGATCGGGTACGTGGCGAAGCTGGACGCCCGTTGCTCGCCGTCCGAGACGATCGGCGCGCCCGTGGCCTCCATCCGTTCGATCGAGTCCTTGCAGGCCGCGTCCTGTTCGGCCGCCAGGTCCTCGAAGCTGATGCTGCCGGCGTCGTAGTCCGCGATGGCCTGCTGCAGTCGGGCGGGCCGGGGCAGCGAGCCGACGTTCTCGGTCGGGATGGGCATGCGACTTCTCCTCCTCGTCGAGGGTCCGCGCCAGATGGGCGGACACACGGCCGACCCTATGACCCTGCGGCCAGCCCGGCCAGGTCGTCACGGCACCGATCGGCGACCACGGCGAGCTCGGCGAGCGTCTCGTCGATGTCGCGCCGCCGCCGCTCCAGATCCAGGCGCCGGGCCGCGATCTGGTCCAGCAGGTAGCGCAACTGACCCGCCTCGCCGGGCTCCGCGTCGTACATATCCACGATGGTGGCGATCTCGCCCAGGCTGAAGCCGAGCCGGCGCCCGCGCAGCACCAGCGCCAACCGCACCCGGTCGCGGACCTCGTAGACGCGCTGCTGCCCCCGGCGGCGGGGTGCCAGCAAGCCCCGGTCCTCGTAGAACCGGATGGTGCGGGCGGTCACCCCAAAATCCTCGACCAGCTGAGCGATGCCCCAGGTGCGCTGACCGCCATCCGATCCCATAATCCGCAGCGTGCCTGACGTTGACGTCAACGTAAAGCCCGGCCTCAGGAGCAGTCGTCCCGACCCTGGTCCAGCACGTCGCCGCCGACGGCCACGAACTGCCAGGCGTACGACTGCGCGCCCAGGTCCAGCCGCAGCACCCCCTTGTGATCCTCGACGCGCGCGGCGGTGAGCGGGCCGGCCGGCTCAGCGAAGTCACGCAACGCAACCCCGCCGGTGCCGGCGACGATCTCGACGGTGCCCTGCTTGTCCGCGACGCCGTCGGCGTCCTGAGCTACGAACCGCTCGTAGTCGTGGTCGTGCCCGTTCAGCACCAGGTCGACGCCGCCGTCGGCAGCCGTTTGCCAAAGCGCGTCGGAGCTCTCGGTGTCTCGGTGCTCGCCGGTGGACCAACGCGGATGATGCCAGTAGGCGAGCGTGCAGCGCGCGTCGCTGGCGGCAAGGTCGTCGGCGAACCAGCGCTGCTGCTCCGACCCGTCGTCGCACGCCACCTCCTTGCACTCGTCGTTGCTGTTCAACGCAACCAGATGCCAGTCGCCGAGGTTGAACGAGTAGTAGCCATCGGTGTCTGGGTGGGCAGCGGCACCGAAGTAGTCGAAGTACCCGTCGGCGTCCGGGCTGGCGTAATACTCGTGGTTGCCGGGTGCCGGGTGGGTGATGTCGGTGAACCGCCCCCACGTCTTGGCGTACTTCTCCTGGAAGTCCACCAGCTCGCCGCTCGGGTACTGGTTGTCCCCCAGCGTGAGCACCGCCTTGGGGTCGATGTCGTCGACCAGCGCTGCGGTGTCCGCGGGCCCGCAGTCCACACCTGGGCAGGTGCTGATGTCTCCGGCGGCGACGACCGTGATCGCACCGCGGGGTGCAGGCGGCTGTGAGGCCGGACCGTCCACTGCCTGGCCGCCCGAGCAGGCAGCCAGCGTCAGCAGCAGGACGACGGCACCTGCTCGTCTGCACCCCCACGGCTCCATCATCAGATTGCACCACGCCGCGACCGCGTTATGCAGCGCAACCGACTTGTCCGATCGGCCGAAGCAGGCTTACGTTGACGTCAACGTAAAGATCTGGCGCGGAGGTAGCAATGACGTCGTTCGAGCTGAGTCGAGAGCACGAGGAGTTCCGACGTTCGGTGCGCGACTTCGCCCACGACCGGATCGCGCCGCATGCCGCCGAGTGGGACCGCAAGCACTACTTCCCCGTCGAGGTGGTGCAGGCGATGGGTGATCTCGGGTTGTTCGGGTTGACCGCACCGGAGGAGTACGGTGGCGCTGGCGGAGACTTCACCAGCCTGTGCGT
>JACCYS010000060.1 GCA_013696365.1 Nocardioidaceae bacterium | reverse complement strand
CCACAACGCTGGTGCACCCAGGTCGTCAACTGTCTCGGCAAACCGGTCACACGCCTGCGCGACCGGATGCCGGCGCTGATCGGCGTGAATGCTCATACCCGTATTCTGGCCGTCGGCACCGACAATTTACGCGCAATTCGGTGCAAATCCTGTTGCATCAGCAAAAGAGTATCTAGAACTTTCTGTTACTGCCGGGTGACTGCGAATATCACCGCCTTATCGAGCCTTGGCCAAACGAAAAGCAATGAATCCGGGTTCCCGCATGAGCTGGGCGTGAACGTCGGGATAGCGGTCTGCCATCTCCGGCAGCGGACGGGGCTCGACCAGGGCCTCGATGACGAAGCCTGCCTCGACAAACTCTGCACACCAACGCTCCAGCGGTTGCCGCCACCACCGGACCACCCAATCCTGCTGCCAGACCTGATCCACCTGCTCGGCAACGAAATAGCTGCCGCCGCACTGCAGCCAGTCAGCCGTCGGATGTGCGGTCGAGATGATCACCCGTCCGTCCGGCCGCAACACCCGGTGCAGCTCGCACAGAGCGAGCCCACGGTTCTGGACATGGTGGATGACCAGGGCCAACAGCGCGAGGTCTTGCGAGGCGTCGGGCAGCCAGCTGAGCTCATGGTCCAGGTCCGCGTGGTGGATGGTGGCGCTTGCGCCGAGCCGCTGCTGAGCCAACGCCACCAACTGCGCGCTCTGGTCGAAGCCGGTGACGCGTGCGCCGCGGCGGGCAAGCTCGGCCGCATACAGACCGGAGCCGCAGCCGGCGTCGAGCAGATCCTTGCCCGTCACGTCGCCCAGCAGGTCCAGCACCGCCGGGCGGTCGTAGTAGGCGTTGTGCGCACTGTCCTGCGCGTGCCGGTCGAAGTCGGCTGCGAACGCGTCGTACTGGGCTGCGTCTCTCGCTGAACACACACCACCATTGTGACCGGCCGCACCGCAGGAACGAATGTCTGGTACGGCCTGTTGCACCGGCTGTGACAACGGCAGGCAACGGCCAACAGCAAGGTCTGATCCTCGGACTGCTGATGGCCACCACAGCGCTTGGCATCAGCGCCCCCGCCGTGGCGCTGCCGGCACTCGCCGGCGTGCTGGACCGTCCGGTTGCCGCGCTGGCCTGGGTGCTCGCCGCATACGCCCTGGCCCTGGCGCTCGCCACCGCCGTTGCGGGCCGGCTTGTCGACCTGTACGGGGCGCATCGCACGCTGTGGTTCGGGGTCGCCGCCGCGGTGCTGGGCACGACGATCAGCGTTGCGGCACCCACCCTGAGCACGGTGGTTGCCGGGCGACTGATCCAAGGTGCCGGCGCCGGAGCGATCGCCGTGGTGGTGCTCACCGTGGCCACTCTCCGCCCGGCCGACTCCCGCGGTGCGGTCTTGGGCACCATGACGGCAACGGTCGCGGTGCTGTCCGGTGCGGGGCCGCTGCTCGGCGGAGCGCTGGCCGTCTGGTCGCCACGGGCAGCCCTCGCGCTGCCCGCACTGGCGCTGCTGGTGGCGGGGCCTGCGCTGCGTGGGGTACCCCGGGTCGCCGGTCGCGGCCGGGTGGACCTGATCGGCGCTGGTCTGCTGGCGATCACCGTTGGCTCTCTGACCCTGCTCGTGCAGGCGCGAACGACCGAGCTGAGCCCGGTTATGGCTGCCGCGACCGCTGCCGCCTCCCTACTCGCCGGGGCCGCGTTGGTGCGCCACACCCGGCGCCACCGCGACGGCTTCCTGCCCCACGAGGTGGTGGGACGGCCGGTCTTCGGGCTCGTCGCGGGCAGCGGTGCCACGGTGATGGCTGCCTACCTGGCGACGCTGTTCGCGGCTCCGGTGCTGCTGGCCGCGCAAGGTCTGGGGCCGTTCGCGACCGGTGCGGTGCTGCTGCCGGCCGCGGTCGTCGGCGCGGCATCGAGTCGCCTCATGGGCAGGCTGGTGCAACGTATGCCCCCGCTCACTGCGCAGATGGGCATTGCTGCGCTGGCGGCCAGCGGGTTGCTGACCGGCGCGCTGGCCGGTGCCTCGATCGTCGGCGTCGTGCTGGCCGCGGCGATGGTGCTGGCTGCCTTCGCCGGCGGGCAGGTCGCCGTCGTGTCGGCGATGAGCGCACTCACCACCGAAGCCACTCGCGGGATCGCGCTCGGTCTGCAAAATCTGGCGCTGCTGACGGGCGGCGCTCTCGGGACAGCAGCCGCCGGCGCGCTGACCGACCTCGCCACCACTCAGCTGGCGCTCGCGGTGCTGGTTCCCGTACCGCTGGTCGGGGTGCTGCTTGCCCGGACAGCCTCAGCCCAGGCCGACACCGACCGCACTGCCGATGGCGTAGGTCAACGCGGCAGCGCCGCCTCCTAGGATCAGCTGGCGCACTCCCCCGTACCACCACGTGCGCTGGGTCACCGTTGTCACCACCGCGCCACAGGCGAACAACCCGACCATCGAAAGCAGCACCGCGGGCAACAGAGACGTCGCGCCAAGCAAGTAGGGCAGCACGGGCAGCAGCGCACCGACCGCGAAGGCCAGGAACGACGACACCGCCGCAAGCACCGGCGATGCCAGGTCGTCGGCGTCGACGCCGAACTCCTCCCGTGCATGCACCCGCACGGCATTGTCCGGGTCGGAGTGCACCTGCTCGGCGACCTCGCTCGCCAACTCGCGGGTGATGCCCTTGGCGGCATACATCGCGGCAAGCTCGGCCATCTCACCGGCCGGGTTGCGCTCGATCTCGATGCGCTCGATGTTGATCTGGGCATGGGCGAACTCCGACTGGCTCGCCACCGAGGTGTACTCCCCCGCCGCCATCGAGAACGCCCCGGCGGCAAGTCCCGCGAGCCCGGCAAGGACAACCGGCTGGGAGTTGCCCGAAGCGGTGCCACCGACAACGCCAGCGATCAACGCGAAGTTCGACACCAAGCCGTCCATCGCACCGAACACTGCGGGCCGCAACCAGCCACCGGTGACATCGGGGTGTTCGTGCTGGATCTGCTCAGCATCCGGCAACTGCTGTGGGTCGGATGCGCTCATCGCCTGGCCCTTCGATGGTTAGCTGACCTGTCGGAGCTGGACCCATCGGCAGGAGGGTCAGCGGCCGGGGACTCGGCGCTGGCAGCGTCAGCAGGCTCGCGCTCAGCCAGCCACACGCTGCTCTCGCGTCCCGGACGCAGCCGCGCGGAGACCACCATGTAGGCGACCGCCAGCACGAAGACGATGATCGACGTCCAGACGTTGAGCCGCAGCGGACCGATCATCTCGGCATCGTCGATGCGCAGCATCTCGATCCAGCCGCGACCCAGGGTGTAAAGCGCGACGTACAGCGCGAACGCCCGGCCGTGACCCAGCCGGAGCCAGCGGTCAACGCCGATGACGAGCACGGCGACCCCGATGTTCCATAGGCATTCGTAGAGGAACGTGGGGTGGAAGGTGCTGAACTCCTCGAAGCCTGCCGGGCGCAGTGCCGGGTCGATCGACAGCGCCCACGGCAGGTCGGTCGGTTGCCCGAACAGCTCCTGGTTGAACCAGTTTCCCCAGCGTCCGATGGCCTGCGCGAGCACGATGCCCGGCGCGACTGCGTCGGCGAAGACCGGCAGTCGAACCCCGGCACGACGGGTGCCAATCCAGGCGCCCACACCGCCGAGCAGTACGGCACCCCAGATCCCGAGGCCACCACGCCAGACGTACAACACGTTGATCAACGATCCGTCGGCACCGAAGTAGGCGTCCGGAGTGCTGACCACGTGGTAGAGCCGGGCGCCCACCAGGCCGAACGGGATCGCCCATACGGCGACGTCGTACACCAAGCCCGGCTGACCGCCGCGCTGCTGCCAACGCCGCTCGCTCAGCCACAGACACACCACGACGCCGGCGACGATGCACAGCGCGTACGCCCTGATGGGGACGGGACCGACGAACCAGACCCCTTGGTCGGGACTGGGGATCGAGGTCGGCAGCAACGCGGTGAGCACGGTCGAGGATCTCATCCGACCGGCTGCGCGTCGGCAGCCAGTCGCACCAGGTCGTCGGTCAGGTCGTCCACCGGCATTCCCTCACTCCAGACCAGCACGCCGTCGCCCCCGACATAGCCGAGCAGCTGAGACCCGTGACCGACCTCGTAACCGCCGCTGGGCAACCGCGGGCCCTTCTCGATGGCGATGCCCATGGCACCGGCGAGATCCACAATCGTGGCCGGGTCGCCGGTGAGGCCGGTGAAGTCAGGGTCGAAACGACTGAGGTATCGGCGCAGCGTCGCCGGATCGTCTCGGGCGGGGTCGCTGGTCACGAACACCACCCGGACCTGATCGCGCAGCCGAACAGGCATCCGAGCCACCGCAAGGGTCAGGTCCGCCATCACCAGCGGACACACGTCCGGGCAGTTCGTGTAGCCGAAGAAGAACACCGAAACCGGACGGTCGAGGTCCGTGGCCAGGTCAAACCGGCTACCGTCGTCGCTGATCAGTCGCGCCCGAGGCAGCGGCAACGGGGGCTCGACCTCGCTGCCGGCGAACTCAGGCCCGTCTGAGGAGTCGTGGATCACCACCGGCGGCCCGTCAGGGACACCCTGCTCGGCGGGCTTCCCGGTGGCGGACGAGCCGCAGCCTGCGAGCCCGATCAGCAGCGCCGCACCGGTGGCAGCGACGCCCGCCCGTGGTGAGCGGCGCGGACCTTCCCTCATGCCGGCGCCCGTGCCGGCCCACGCACGCCGCTCACGAGGTCTGCTGTCAGCTCGGCCACAGCCGCGGTCCCGGCGTCGTGATCGGCACCGGCGTCGAGCAGCCTGCGGACGAAGGCCGACCCGACGATGACCGCGTCGGCGAAAGCACCAATCTCTGCGGCCTGTGCACCGTTACTCACTCCCAGCCCGACACCCACCGGCAGCCCGGCAGCATCGGCGCTGACCCGGGTGCGCTCCACCAGGGTGGGCGCATCAGTGCTGGTGGCGTCGCGGGCGCCGGTCACCCCCATCACCGCAGTGGCGTAGACAAATCCGCGGCAGGCCGCCACGGTCGACTCGATGCGCTGCTGGGTCGACGACGGGGCCACCAGGAACACGCGGTCCAGATCGTGCTCGTCCGAGGCAGCCACCCAGTCGGCGGCCTCGTCCGGGATCAGGTCGGGGGTGATGAGACCGGCGCCGCCTGCCTCAGCGATCCGGCCGGCAAATTGGTGCACCCCGAAGCGCTCTACCGGGTTCCAGTAGGTCATCACCAGCGTGGGGACCCCGGTCTCGGCCACCGCCTCGACCACGCGGAACGTGTCGGTTGTGCGAGCCCCACCCGCCAGCGCCCGCTCGGTGGCGCGCTGGATGGTCGGACCATCCATCACCGGGTCGCTGTACGGCAGCCCGACCTCGACGACGTCAACGCCTGCGGCCACCATCGCGTGCAACGCCGCGATAGACGCCTCGACGGTGGGGAACCCTGCCGGCAGGTAGCCGATCAGTGCCGCACGACCCTCGGCACGGGTACGTGCCAGCGCCGCGCCAACGCTCACGAGATCGCGTCCGGTTGGTCCGCGTGCAAGTCCGGACCGGCCTCGGCCACCCCGAAGTACTGCGCCGCGGTGTGCATGTCCTTGTCGCCGCGTCCGGACAGGTTGACAAGAATCACCGCATCCGGCCCGAGGTCGACGGCTACCTCCAACGCGCCGGCGATCGCATGCGCGGACTCGATCGCCGGGATGATCCCCTCGGTGCGGGACAGCAGGGCGAAGGCCTTCATCGCCTCGGCATCGGTGACCGGACGGTAGGTGGCCCGCCCGGTCTCGGCGAGCCACGAGTGCTCCGGGCCGACGCCGGGATAGTCCAGCCCGGCGCTGATCGAGTGCGACTCGACGGTCTGGCCGTCCTCGTCCTGCAGCAGGAACGACCGCGCGCCGTGCAGCACACCGACTTCGCCGCCGGTGATGGTGGCCGCATGCCGGCCGGTCTCCACACCGTCGCCACCAGCCTCGAAGCCGTACAGCCGCACCGACGGGTCGGGCACGAACGCGGTGAAGATGCCGATGGCGTTGGACCCGCCCCCGACGCAGGCAGACACCGCATCAGGCAGCCGACCGGTCAGCGTCAGCACCTGCTCGCGCGCCTCGTCCCCGATGCCGCGGGTGAAGTCGCGGACCATCGCCGGGAAGGGGTGCGCCCCGGCAGCGGTGCCCAACAGGTAGTGGGTGTCGTCGACCCGGGTGACCCAGTCCCGCAACGCCTCGTTGATCGCATCCTTGAGCGTGCGGCTGCCGGTGGTCACCGGCACCACCTCTGCGCCGAGCACCCGCATCCGCGCCACGTTCAGGGCCTGCCGCTCGATGTCCACCTCGCCCATGTAGACCACACAGTCGAGGTCGAGGTAGGCACATGCGGTGGCCGTGGCGACTCCGTGCTGGCCGGCGCCTGTCTCGGCGATCACCCGGGTCTTGCCCATCCGCTTGGTCAGCAGGGCCTGGCCGAGCACGTTGCGTATCTTGTGCGCGCCGGTGTGGTTCAGATCCTCGCGCTTGAGCAGGATGTGTGCACCGGCAGCCGCGGAAAGCCGCTTTGCGTCGTACAGCAGGCTGGGGACCCCGGCGTATTCGCGCAGCATCCGGTCCAGCTGCTGGCAGAACGCCTCGTCGGCCATCGCCGACTGCCAGGCCTCCTCCAACTCGTCCAGCGGTCCGATCAGCGCCTCGGGCATGAAGCGGCCACCGAATCGGCCGAAGTGGCCGCTGTCGTCCGGCCCGGCAGCAGGTGTGGTCGCAGTGCAATCGTCGGCAAACGTCGTCATGGCTGTGCTCCCCCGTTCAGTGTCGGGTCTTGAGAGCGGGGTGGGCGCCGGCAGCGACCAGATCGGCAACGGTGGCGCGAGGATTGTCGCCGGTCACCAGGGTCTCGCCGACCAGGACGACGTCCGCGCCGCACCGGGCGTACTCGATGACGTCGTGCGGACCGCGCACCCCCGACTCGGCTATCCGCACCACACGCTCAGGGATGCGCGGTGCGAGCCGGGCGAAGGCCGTGCGGTCGACCTGGAGGGTCTTCAGGTCGCGAGCGTTCACCCCAACGAGGTCGGCACCGGCATCCAGCGCCCGCTCAAGGTCGGCCTCGTCGTGCACCTCGACCAACGGTGTGAGGCCGATGCTGACTGCGCGCTCCACGAGCGACACCAGCGCTGGTTGGTCGAGGGCGGCCACGATCAGCAACGCCATGTCGGCGCCGGCGGCCCGCGCCTCCCACAGCTGGTACGAGGACACAATGAAGTCTTTGCGAAGGACCGGCATGCCCACCTGCGCCCGGACGCAGCGCAGGTCGTTGAGCGACCCACCGAAACGCCGGCCCTCGGTCAGCACGCTCACCGCCGCCGCCCCGCCGGACTCGTACTCGGCCGCCAGCGCAGCCGGGTCGTCAATGCTGGCCAAGGTGCCGCGGCTGGGGCTGGCGCGCTTCACCTCAGCAATGATCGAGACCCCTGAAGAGCGGAAGGCCGGCATCGGATCGAGCGCCGGGTCTTGCCGGCTGGCCTGCTCTTTGACGTCGTCCAGCGAGACAGCAGCCTCCCGCTCGGCGAAGTCCAGCCTCGCTCCGGCGACGATGTCGTCAAGCACGGACATGGCTGACCCCCGGGCAGGAACGGTTCGTCGGACAGTCCAGGGTACGACTGGGGCTGACCGACAGGGCGGTCGGGGCGAAGATCAAGCCGTGCCTGCCGGTGACCTGTCGTGTTCTGACCGGTCACCACCCAGGCCCGCCGACGACATCACCAGCCCGACGATCGGAGACAGCAACACCAGGGCGCAGCCGACCCAGAACATCACCCAACTGGGACCGATGACCAGGGCTACGCCACCGATCGTGAACCCGACCAGGCACAAGGCAACAGCGGTCCAAGCGGCTGGCGTGGAGCCATGGCTGTCTGACATTTGTGCCGTCCTCGTCGGTCCGGAGCCTGCTGGGGACTGAGCTGGGAGGCTCAGCTGCCAGCCTTATTGTGGCCGGGACGTGCGTGGCCCCGCTCAGCGGGTCGGGTCGCGCCCCTCGTCGAGTGCTCGCCACAGGTCCTGGGCGTCGGTCCGCTCGCCGGGTTCGGCGAACTGGCCGGGCTGCGACTGGGCGGGGGCCGGCCGGTGCTGAGAAGCGCGGCGCTCGTAGCGTCGGCTCATCCCCGGCCAGCGGGCACCTCGTACCACGACTGCCAACCCGACGACCGCCACCAGGACACCAGCCATGCCCGCCACCCACGGCCAGCCGGTGACGTCTGCAGCACGCACCGCCCGGTCGACGGCTGTGCTGTCGGCACCAGCCGCCGTGTCGGCTGCGGCCACCCGCACCGTCTGCCGCAACTGCGTGCCACCCAGCACCGCGGAGACCGATACGCCCGCACCGGCGACCAGTAGCACGGCACCCACCAGCTGCCGCCACCTGCCGGTGGTCACCAAGGTTGCCGCCAGTGCCGCCAACACCACCAGCGCCGACGCCCGCATCCCGGTGGCCGCGGCAGCACCCACGACCGCGACGTCTTGGCGCGGCATGCCGGCGCTGAGTACGGACGACTCCGCCCACGGCTGACCGGCCGCCAGCAGCACCAGGCCTGCCGTGGCCGTGCCGAAAGCGAGCGTCACGGCGTACTCCCGGCCGCCTGCGGGCGAGCTCACCCCTCACCTGCCTGCTGAGGTCGCCGGCTGGGTGCCACCGTGACGGCCGTCAGCACGTCGGCGTCGAAGCAGGTGTCGGTGCCGGTGTGGCAGGCAGGACCTTCGGCATCGACCCGCACGAGCACGGTGTCGGCATCGCAGTCGAGCCGCACCTCGCGGACCCACTGCCGATTGCCGGACGTCTCCCCCTTGACCCATCTCTGCTGGCGGCTGCGGCTGAAGAATGTGGCGAGCCCCGTGGTGAGGGTGTCGTGCAGGGCGGCAGCGTCCATCCAGCCCATCATCAACACCGCGCCCGAGGTGGCATCCTGGACGACCGCGGGAACCAGCCCGGCTGCACTCCAGCGCACCCGGGCGTACAGCTCGGGATCGAGACGCCGCTCGTCGCCGCTAATCACGCCGACACCTCCCGCCCGAGCCGCGACTGGACAACCCAGGACGCGTGCAGTCGGGCGTACGCCCCGCCCTGCTCGACCAGCACGGCGTGCGGACCGCGCTCGACGAGGGCACCGTCATCGAAGACCAACACCTCGTCGGCCGCCTCGGCGGTGCTCATCCGGTGAGCCACCGTGACCGAGGTGCGGTGCTGCAGCAGCCCATCCAGGGCGCGGCCGATCATCGATTCGGTCTGCGGGTCGACCGCGCTGGTCGCCTCGTCCAGCACCAGTAGGTCGGGGTCGGCGAGCGCCGCCCTGGCGAGTGCGACCAGCTGCCGCTCACCGGCCGACAGAGACTCTCCCCGTTGCCCGACCCGGGTCGCGAGACCGTCAGGCAGGCCACCGAACCACTCCCCGATGCCCAGCCGGTTTAGCGCAGCGACCAAGGTGGTGTCGTCGGCGCCCGGCCGGCCGTAGCGGAGGTTGTCGCGGAGCGTGGAGTCGAAGAGAAATCCCTCCTGCGGCACCATCACCACCCGCCGGCGCAGCGAGTCGAACGGGACCTCGCGCAGGTCGATACCGCCGACGCAGACCTGCCCGCGTACCGGATCCATCAGCCGGGTCAGCAACTTGGCAAATGTGGTCTTCCCGGAGCCGGTCTCACCGACCACCGCGACCCGGCGGCCAGCGGCGATCCTGATGTCGACATCGCGCAGCACGTCGGGACCGCCGGGATAGGCGAAACCCACCTGGGCGAACGCAATGTCCAACGGTCGGTCAGGTAGCGGCTCGCCCAGCGGGCCGGGGTCGGATATGTCTGCCGGGGTGTCTAGCAGCGCAATCACCCTGCGCCACGAGGCCACGGCGTTCTGCGCCTCAGTGAGCACCTGGGTCGCCATCTGCACCGGGCCGACCAGCAGGGACACCAAGAAGGCGAACGCGATGACCGTGCCGGCACTGAGCTGCCCGGCCACCCCGAGCCACACCCCAACCACGACCACCCCGGCACTGGCCAGCCCGCCGGCGAGACCCGCCGAGGCAAACGTCATCGCCACCAGCCGCTGGGCCTCCACCTGCCGACGATAGTTGGCGTCGATGGCTCCGTCGACGCGCGTCTGCGTGCGCTCCTCGATGGCGTGCGCCTTGACCACGGACGCGCCGACGACGGGCTCGGCGATCACCGACAGCATCTCACCGACACTGCGGCGTACCCGCCCATAGGCTGCTGTCATCCGCGTTGTCACCGACCGCAGCGCGAGCACCAGCGGCAGGAAACAGACCCAGACCACCAGGGTGAGCTGCCAGGAGTACACCAGCATCACGATGCTGGCAACGAGTGCCTGGCCGATCGAGACCACGAAGAAGATGCCACCGAACTGCATGAACAGCGACACCTGGTCGATGTCGCTGGTCACCCGGGACACCAGTGCCCCACGACGCTCACTGGTCTGGGTGAGCACCGGCAGGTCGTGTACGTGCCGGAAGGCGTTCACCCGCAGGTCGGCCAGGCCGTTCTCGCTGGCCACGAACATCCGAACCTTCATCGCGTACGCAGCGATGGCGGTTACCGCCACCACGAGCAGCGACGCCAGCACCAGCACCAGCACGGCACGCCGATCGATGGCTGACCCGGCCAGCCCCCGGTCGATCGTCTGCTGCACCACGACCGGCACGACGGCACCGCCGACGGTGGACACGACGGCGAGCGCCAGCGTCCCACCGATGCCCTCGCGCAACCGCGGTGACAGCTGAACGCCCCGACGCAGTGTCTGCCAGGCGCCAGCATCCTCGCCGCTGGCAACAACAGTGTCCGCCGCGCGGGCGGTGGGCGCCCCCACCGGGCGCGAGCCACTCATGCCTGCATCACCGCACCGACGTCGTCAGTCTCGCCAACCTCGTCAGTCTCTTCCGGCCTGCGGCTGGCCTCGTCGTTGGCACGCTCCCGGGCGAGGTCATAGGCATTCACGATGTCGCGGTAAGCCGCCGACCGCTGCACCAACTCGACGTGCGCGCCCCTGTCGGCAATGGCTCCAGCGTCGAGGAAGAGCACCTCGTCGGCAAGTGCGATGGTGGCCTTGCGATAGGCGACCATCAATGTGGTGGGCCCCCCGGCACCCGCTTCCGCTCGCAGGCCGGCCAATACGGCCGCCTCGACCTCGG
>JACCYS010000048.1 GCA_013696365.1 Nocardioidaceae bacterium | reverse complement strand
GCTGCCTCGGCTGTGACCCGACCTCGCGGCGATGTAGCCGTCCTCGAACAGCTGCGACTTGTCCACGTCGGGGTAGAACTCGGCCTTCATCCGGTCGTCATGCAGTCGCTCGGCCCACCGGACGAAGTCGTCGACCGCGGTCTGAGGCCGGTAGCAGTCGTAGACCTTGAGCGAGTAGCCCAGCGCCAGCACTGCGTCTTGCGCCTGCGCCAGCGCCTCGGCTGCTGGCCTGGTCAGGACGCACAGGGGCTCCCGGTAGCCGTGAATGCGCCGGCCGATGAAGTTGTGCTGGGTGGTGTAGCGAATGTCGTGCAGGATCGTCGGGTCCACCTCGTCGAGCGCCACGAAGATCGGCGGCGCCGACTTGGGCTGGGGCTTCGCCGAAGCGGCCAGGTGCGACGGCGCCACCAGGGCGCCCAGACCCAGCAGGGCGACCAGCACGATGCGGACAAGGCGGCGGTTTCGACCGGCAGTCATCTCCCGCACCGTAATCAGCAGGGCGGAACGTGTCAACCTGCCGGCAGGTCCTCCCCGCCTGGGGTGAGGTGCGGCTGTCCGATGTCACCCACGCTGGCGTTTCGGAGTGGGTGGCCGAGTTGACCGCAAGCCATTTGTCGCCCGCCTCGGTGCGGTACGCGCATCGAGTCTTCGCACTCGTGCTCGAGCACGCGGTGCGTGATCGCCGGATACTGGCCAACCCGGCAGCGGGGGTCCGTCTTCCGCGGACGACGACTCCGCCCCCCGTCTTCCTCTCTCACCAGCAGGTGCACGAGCTGGCCGACGCTGCAGGCGGGTACCGCACGCTGATCCTCACCCTCGCGTACACCGGGTTGCGCTGGGGTGAAGCGGCCGCGTTGCGAACCAACCGCGTCGACCTTCAGGGTCAGCGACTGACCGTGGATCAGGCCACCGCCGAGGTGCGGGGGCGTGTCATCTTCGGATCGCCCAAGAGCCATCAGCAGCGCTCCGTGCCGTTCCCGCGCTTCCTCGTCCCGCTCCTGCGCGAGCAGTCGACCGGCAAGCTCGCCAGCGATCTGCTCTTTCAGGGCCCCCACGGCGGCGTCCTGCGGAACACGAACTTCCGCCGGCGCGTGTTCGACCGGGCAGCCGCCAGTGCGGGGCTCGTCGGCGTGACGCCGCATGTCCTGAGGCACACGGCCGCGAGCCTGGCCGTGGCATCCGGCGCGAGCGTCAAGGCCGTCCAGCGGATGCTGGGGCATGCCTCCGCTGCGATGACGCTCGACGTCTACGCGGGCCTGTTCGCCGACGACCTCGACGCCGTCGGTGCGAGCCTGGACGACGCGGCTGCCGCGGTCCTCCGGCCGGAATTCTGCGGACTAGATGCGGACCAAACCGATCTCAGGGCTTCACCAGCAGTCGACCCGGGCGACCACAAAGGGCCTCTGAGCTGCGACGATACGTGGGGCCGCCTTCGGGATTCGAACCCGAGACCTACGCATTACGAGTGCGTTGCTCTGGCCAGCTGAGCTAAGGCGGCAGACCGCCGCCGGCCCTGCTGGACCCGCGGCGACCGACAAAGCATAGCGGCGCCAGCAGCGTGCAGACCGTGGGCTCAACGCAGCATCAGGGCGCCGCCACGAGCGTCCGCGACCAGCTCGCGCTTGCCTTCTTCCAGCCCGCGCACCAGATGCTCGACCACGTCGTCCAAGTCGTGGCCCGTCGGCAGCCGTGGCGGCTCACCGGTGATGGCCCGGTCGACCAGCCCGGTGTCCATGTGGGGAGGCCGCACGTCAAACACCTGCACCCCACTGCGGCGGACCTC
Source organism: Nocardioidaceae bacterium (assembly GCA_013696365.1). GTDB lineage: Bacteria > Actinomycetota > Actinomycetes > Propionibacteriales > Nocardioidaceae > JACCVL01. The sequence goes on along the minus strand of JACCYS010000048.1, from coordinate 2,363 downwards.
CCGTCGGATCGCGCTCAGGTATGCCGAGGTCGCCGCCTTGCTGGCTGAGTACGCCGCCATTCCGGCCATCGGCATGTCAGCGAGCACGGCGGTGACCACGCACAGCACACCGCCGTCACTGAGCTGGCCCAGCGCCGCCCGGGCCAGCGCCATCACTGCGAGCGTGTTGACCGTGAGCAACTCCTCCGCCACCGCCTCGTCGGTGTCTGCGGCGGCACCGAATGCAGCGAGGCCGTGCGCAACGACGACGGCATCCAGGCCGCCGAGGTCATCGACAGCCCCTCGAACGACGTCGCCGCAGGCGGTGGTGTCGATCACGTCCAGTTTAAATGTGCACACCGCGCCGGTCTCGCGCGCCACCGAGTCCAACCGGTCGGCATCGCGACCGGTCAGCGCGAGTCGCGCACCGCGACTGGCCAGGGCATGCGCCACCCGGCCGCCGAGCACACCGGTGGCACCGACAATGAGTATCCGGGCTCCGTCAACCTGCATCCGTCCAGCCTGACAAGCCCGAGCCGACGCGGCCACTCGAAGCTAGTGTCGTCGGCGTGCCATCCCTCGACCCCGCAGACCCTGACGTCGTCGCCTTCTGGACCGAGCGTCACCTGTGCACCCTCACCACGCTGCGAGCCGACGGCTGCCCGCACGTCGTACCGGTCGGCACCACGCTCGACGTAGCCACCATGACCGCACGCGTGATCACCCGTGTCGACTCGGTGAAGGCACGCAACATAGCGGCAGGACGCACTCGGGTCGCCGTCTGCCAGGTCGACGGTCGGCGGTGGGCCACCCTCGAAGGCACCGCGCGCGTCACCCAGGACTCCGACGAGGTCGCCGAGGCGGTGAGCCGCTACGCCGAGCGCTACCGCCAGCCGCGAGTCAATCCCGAGCGCGTCGCCGTCATCATCGATGTGGCCCGGATGCTCGGCCACATCTGACTCAGCACCGACGCTTCGCCGGTGCCGGCACGGCGCCCTTGACCAGATAGGCGTTGATGGTCGAGTCGATGCACTCGTTCCCCTGACCGTAAGCGGTGTGACCGTCCCCATCTCGGGTGAGCAACACCCCCGATTCCAACTGGTCGGCCATTGACTCGGCCCACTCGTACGGGGTGGCCGGGTCGCGGGTCGTCCCGACAACCAGGATCGGGGCAGCTCCGGTGGCGTCGATGTCGGGCACCGGTGAGGCTGGCTGCACCGGCCACTGAGCGCAGGCCAACGGCGACCAGGCGAACGTCCGGCCAAAGGTCGGCGCAGCCTTTTCGAAGGACGGAATCGACTCCTTGATATCGGCGACCGTGGCGTCTGACGGGTCGTCCAGACAGTTCACCGCATAGATGACCTGAGCGGTGTTGCCGGAGTAGCCGGACTCGGTGCGGCTCCAGTACGCGTCGGCCAGGGTCAGCAACGCCGACCCGTCCCCGTCGAAGGCCAACGTCAGCGCCTGGTCGAGCACCGGCCAATAGCTCTCGACGTACAACGGGAGGGCGACCCCGTACAGCCCCAGTGACTGGGTCAACTTCCGGTCGAAGCCGGTCTGCAGCGGCTCCGCGTCAAGCTCGTCGAGGAACGCGCCGACCCGGTCGACACCCTTCTGCAGGTCTTTGCCCAGCGGGCACTCCGACTGGGCGACGCAGCTGTCGACATAAGCACGCAGTGCGGTCTCAAAGCCCGCTGCCTGCTGCCGGTTCACCTCCTCGTTGTCCAGCGACGGGTCGACCGCACCGTCGAGAACGACCCGGCCCACACGGTCGGGGAAGAGCTCGGCATACACCGCGCCGATGAACGTGCCGTATGAGGCGCCGTAGTAGTGCAGCGACTCATCGCCCATGACCGCACGGAGCACGTCGACGTCACGGGCGACGTCGGTTGTCGACAGGTGCGGCAGCAGCGCCCCGGCATCGTCCGCGCAGCCGGCGGCGAAGCTGGAGAGCACCGTCTCGATCTCGCTTATCTCGGCCGCGGTGTCCGGGTCGGGGTCTGCGGCGAGCAGCTCGTCGACGCCCGCGTCATCGAGGCACTCCACTGGCTCGCTGGCGGCGACACCGCGGGGGTCAAAGCCGACCACGTCGTAGCTGCGGAGCACCTCCGGGCCGAACTGCGCCACTGCCTGTTGGGCATAGTCGGCGCCAGACGCACCCGGCCCGCCCGGGTTGACGATCAACGCGCCGACCGCAGAACCACCGTCAGCGGGGCGCCGGTTGACCGCAAGATCAAGCGTCTGACCGTCCGGCTCCGAGTAGTCCACCGGCACCTTAACGGTCCCGCACTCGAAGGCGCTGGGGCACGACTCCCAGGTCACCTCTTGGGAGTAGAACCGCCCCAGTGGCCCGCTGGCCTCAGGCTCGCCCCCATCGGTCTGGC
>JACCYS010000037.1 GCA_013696365.1 Nocardioidaceae bacterium | reverse complement strand
ACCAGCAGGTCGTGCTCGATCGCCAGCTCGGCCACCGCCGACAACTCGTCGCGGGTGAGCACTGTGCCGGTCGGGTTGTGCGGCGAGTTCAGCAGCACCAGCCGGGTGCGTGGCGTGATCGCGGCGCGCAGTGCGTCGACGTCCAGCCGGAAGTCCGGCGCCCGCAACGTCACCGGCCGCCGTGCGCCGCCGGCCATCTGGATGCCGGCGACATAGGAGTCGTAGTACGGCTCGAGCACCACCACCTCGTCACCGGGGTCGACCAGCCCGAGCAGCGCTGCTGCCACTGCCTCGGTCGCGCCGGTCGTCACCACCACCTCGCTCATCGGGTCGAGGTCGAGCCCGTAGCAGCGTCGCTGGTGGTCCGCTATCGCCGTCCGCAACTCGGGCACTCCGGGCCCTGGCGCGTACTGGTTGCGACCGGTGCGCAGCGCCTGCACCGCGGCCTCGATCACCTCCGGTGGGCCGTCGGTGTCCGGGAAGCCCTGCCCGAGGTTGACCGCACCGGTGCGCCGGGCCAGCTCGGACATCTCCGCAAAGATCGTGGTGCCCAGGCCGCGGACCCGCTGGGCGTACGCGCGCTCGGAGCCGCCGGCAGACATACCTCGACCCTAGCGGCGCCCCCGGCGTGCGGATGAGGCATCTGCGGGGCCCTGACCCCCGTCATGCATCATCGTCGGTCATGACCACGCACGCGGACCTGACCGAGCAGCGCGAGCAGCTGCGTCGCCAGATCATTGCCAAGGCGGTGGTCCACGAGCAGGTGACGCTGTCGTCCGGGCGGACTGCCGACTACTACGTCGACCTCCGGCGGATCACCCTGGACGCCGAGGCTGCCCCGCTGGTCGGCCCGGTGATGTTGGCGCTCACCGACGACCTCGACTTCGACGCGGTCGGCGGGCTAACACTCGGTGCCGACCCGGTGGCCGCCTCGATGCTGCACGCCGCCGCAGCTCGCGGGCGCCGGCTGGACGCCTTCGTCGTCCGCAAGGCGGAGAAGCAGCACGGGCTGCAACGCCGCATCGAGGGCCCGGAGGTGGCCGGGCGCCGGGTGTTGGCCGTGGAGGACACCTCGACCACCGGCGGCTCGGTGCTCACCGCGGTCGACGCTCTGCGCGACGCGGGTGCCACCGTGGTGGCGGTCGCGGTGATCGTGGACCGGGACACCGATGCTCGGGCGCGGGTGGAACGGGCCGGGCTGGGCTACCGCTTCGCTTACGGGCTGTCGGCGCTCGAGCTGGGCTGAGGCTTGCGTCGTGACGACGACAGGTACGCCTTCGTCCCCTCGAAGATCATCGGTAGCACCGACAAGAACACGATGAACAGCAGCATCAGCTCGATGTTGTCCTTGACGAACGTGAACTGGCCCAGCCAGTAGCCGAGCATCGTCACCCCGATGCCCCACAGCAGGGCACCAACCACGTTGTAGATGGCGAACGTCCGGTAGTGCATCCGGCTGGCACCGGCCATCGTCGGCACAAACGTGCGCACGATCGGTACGAACCGCGCGATCACGACCGTGCGGGCGCCGTACTTCTCGAAGAAGGCGTGTGCACGCTCGACGTATGCCGGGTCGAAGAAGCGCGACTGTTCTCGTTTGAAGATCGCCGGGCCAGCCCGGCGGCCGATCCAGTACCCGGTCTGGTCGCCGAGAAACGCCGCCAGCCCGATCAACGGGATCGTCACGTAAAGCGGAGGCAGATAGCGGCCGTCCGCAATAAGCAGGCCCGCGGTGAAAAGCAGCGAGTCCCCGGGCAGGAACAGCCCGATCAGCAGGCCGGACTCGGCCCATACGATGAACAAGATCCCGAGCAGGCCAAAGCTCTGGATCAGGAAGTCGGGGTCCAGCCAGCTCGGTCCAAGCGCGATGGTCGCGACAGCCAGGGTCACCGGGCGAGCCTACCGGCGGCACGACAGCACGCCTGCCAGTTCGCCTTTTCACGCCGTCGCTAGGGTCAGCGGCCGTGGCGGACTCCGATCAGCAGCCGCCGACGGTGGGCGTGGGGCCGTGGGTCGGCGACCTGCCTGCGGCCGGCTCGGCCGAGGCTGCCCGGCTTGACCCCAACCTGCTGCGCGACGGCGACCGGCGCAACGTGGTCGACGCCTATCGGTACTGGCGGCACGAGGCGATCGTGGCCGACCTGGACACCCGCCGGCACCCCTTCCACGTGGCCATCGAGAACTGGCAGCACGACCTCAACATCGGCTCGGTCGTGCGCACTGCCAACGCGTTCCTCGCCGCGGAGGTGCACATCGTCGGCCGTCGCCGCTGGAACCGTCGAGGGGCGATGGTGACTGACCGCTACCAACACGTGCGCCACCACGGCGATGTCGAAGCGTTGACGGCCTGGGCACATGCGGCCGACCTGCCGCTGGTGGGCGTCGACAACCAGCCCGGTTCGGGACCGCTCGAGGTGACGCCGCTGCCGTACGCGTGTGTGCTGGTTTTCGGACAGGAGGGGCCGGGTCTGAGCGCTGAGGCTCGAGCGGCGTGTTCGATGAGGGTGTCGATCACGCAGTTCGGGTCCACCCGCTCGATCAACGCAGGTGCCGCGGCGGCCATCGCGATGCACGCCTGGGTGCGCAAGCACGCGGAGCTGTGACTGCTGCAGCCGGGATTGTTCGGCAACGGGGTCCGCACGGCGTCGACCACTGTGACGCCGAGATCACTTGCAGCTGCGAGAAGCCGTACTCCTGACGCGGGCTGAGGAGCCCCAGCCGCATCGATGGACCCCGACCCCGTGCACGGCGGTGACCTAGGCTCGGGTGTCATGACGCAGCGACTGGTGGTGATCGGCGGCGACGCGGCCGGCATGTCCGCGGCGGCGACCGCCAAGCGTGGAGCCGGCGGCGACCTTGAGGTGGTCGTGCTGGAGCGCACCAGCTGGACGTCGTACTCGGCCTGCGGCATCCCGTACTGGGCCTCCGGCGATGTGGACGGCCCGGAGGGTCTGGTGGCCCGCAGCCCCGAGCAGCATCGCGAGCGCGGACTCGACGTGCGCATCGGCGCCGAGGCGACCGCGATCGACACCACTGCCGGCACGGTGCACTTCCGCTCCTTCGACGACGGTGCGGAGCACACCCTCGGCTACGACCACCTGCTCGTCGCGACCGGGGCTGAGCCGATCCGCCCCAGCGTGCCCGGCGCCGACGCCCGGGGCGTGCACGGTGTGCAGACGCTCGACGACGGCTGCCGGCTGATCGACTCCCTCACCACGGGGGACCCCAAGCGGGCCGTGGTGGTGGGTGCGGGCTACATCGGCATCGAGATGGCCGAGGCCTGCGTACAGCGAGGCCTCGAGACGACGGTCATCGACAAGGCGCCCGAGCCGATGGGAACCCTGGACGCCGATCTCGGCCGGCAGGTGCACGA
>JACCYS010000022.1 GCA_013696365.1 Nocardioidaceae bacterium | reverse complement strand
TCGGCCAGCAGTTGCGCACCCGTACGCCGCAGCCCGATCAGCGCCATCAGCCCACCCAGTGCCAACAGCACGGCGCTGACCACCATCGCCGCCCGATAACCAGCACCGAAGGCCACTGGATCGTCGTAGTCTGCGCCGCTCAGCCCGACCACAGCCGGCAGCGCGGCAACCGCCAGCAGGCCACCGGTGCGGGCCACCGCATTGCTGACCCCGCTGGCAACGCCGGCAAGCCTGTCCGGCGCGGCGGCCAGCACCGTCGCGGTCAACGGTGCGACCAGCAGCGTGAGACCGAGCGCGAAGACCGAAACCCCTGGCAGCACCCCGGTCAGATAGCTGCTGTCGGCGTCCACACCGACCAGCAGCAGCACGCCCACCGCGCAGACGATCGGCCCGGCGCTCATCTGCGGACGCGGCCCGATGCGGGCGGCCAGTGCCCCCGACCGGGCCGAGAAGCCCAGCATCACGATGGTGACCGGCAGCAGCGAGATGCCTGCCTGCAGCGGGCTGAAACCCATCGCGACCTGCAGCTGCAGGACGAGGAAGAAGAACATCGCACCCAGTGCCGCGTACACGACCAGGGTCAGCATGTTGCTCACCGTGAACGTTCGGGAGCCGAACAGGCTCGGTGGGACCATCGGGTGAGCCGCGCCACGCTGGTGTACGACGAAGGCGGCAAGCGCAGCCAGACCGGCCACCAGCAGTGGCATGACCAACCCTCCGCCGCCCTCACCGGCTTCGGTCAGCGCATAGGTGACCCCGGCCAGCCCGAGCGCACCCAGGCTTGCGCCGACCACGTCCACATGCCGGCCGGCGACGGTGCGGTCGCAGCTTTCCGGCACGTGGCGCAGCGTGACCACCACTACCGCTGCTGCCACCGGAACATTCAGCAGGAACACGTAACGCCAGGACGCCTCCTGAACCAGCCAGCCGCCGAGGAACGGCCCCAGCGCTGCGGCCACCCCGCCGAGCCCCGACCAGGCACCGATGGCGCGGGCACGATCGTCGCGGTGAAAGCTGGCCTGCAGGATCGCCAGGCTGCCCGGCGTCAGCAGCGCCCCACCGATGCCCTGCAGCGCCCGGGCGACGATCAGCAGCATGGGGTCCTGGGCCAGGCCGCAGAGCACCGAGGTGGCCGCGAACCACGCGACGCCCACCAGGAAAACCCGGCGTCGGCCGAGGAGGTCGCCCAGCGACCCGGCCACCAGGATCAGGCTCGCCAGCGCCAGCATGTAGGCGTTGACGACCCACTGCAGGTCGGCCAGATCGGCGCCCAGGTCGGAGCCGATAACCCGTAATGCCACATTGACGACGGTGCCGTCGAGCATCGCCATCCCACTGCCGAGGATGGTGGCGAGCAACACCCAGCGACCCTGAGCCGTGCCTATTCGGACGGTGTCGCGACTCTCCACGAAGCACGACGCTACCCGCAGCCGACGACGGTCGGGAATGATCACCGCATGGACGACGACGCGCTCGTGCACCTCGACCTGGCCGACACAGTTGCCACCGTCACCCTGAACAGTCCCGGCAACCGCAACGCGCTCAGCCGCCGGCTGGTCGCCGAGCTCATCGACCGATTACAGGTGGCCGCGTCCGTCGAGTCCGTCCTGGTTGTCGTAGTTCGCTCGTCCGGCCGGGTGTTCTGCTCCGGCGCCGACATGCGCGAGGCGGTCACCGACGGCATGGTCGCGGGTGCCCGCGCGATGGTTGCTCTGCAGCGCGCCATCGTGGCCCTTCCGGTGCCGGTGCTGGTCCGCCTCGACGGGCCCGTGCGGGCCGGCGGGCTCGGAATTGTGGCGGCGGCTGACGTGGTGGTGGCGGCCGAGTCGGCCACGTTCGCGTTGACCGAGGCCCGGCTCGGGCTCGCCGCGGCGACCATCTCGCTGACCGTGCAGGCTCGAATGACGCCCCGGGGGGCGGCGCTCGCGGCCCTGTCCGGCGCGCCCTTCGGGGCCGCCGAGGCGGTCGAGCGCGGGCTGGTCACCACCGTGGTCGCCGACGATGCGGTAGATGCCACGGTCGCCGGCCTGATCGCGGAGTTCGTGCAGACGACCCGGCAGGGTGTCCGCGAGACCAAGACCCTGCTCAACGCCGACCTGCTGGCGCGCATCGACAGCCGCGGCGAGCAGCTGGCCGCCGCCTCCGCACGGCTCTTCGGATCGCCTGAGGCCCGCGCGGCGATGAGCGCCTTCCTGCAGGGCTGACAGCAAGCGTAGGATCGGACGTTCGCAAATCCTCGCCACAGGTGGGAGTCGATCGGACCGTGTCGGACCACAACGACCAGCTCGCGCGGCGCGAGGTGGCCGTCGAGCAGGCCTACGTCGACGAGGTGTATCGCCGCCTCGACGCGGCCGCCCGCTCGGCCCAGGCGCTTGCCCGCGAGGGCCACGGTCGAGCCCGGCTCGGGCACGAGGGTGGTCTGGTCGAGCGGGACGCGATGGTCTTCCAAGCCGCCAAGCGCATCGCCGCTCTTGACGCGGCGCACGAGGGGCTGGTGTTCGGGCGGCTCGATCTGGTGCCCGGACCGCAGGTCGATGGGCCGCGCTACATCGGGCGCATCGGCCTGCGCGACGCCGAGCAGGAGGTGCTGCTCGTCGACTGGCGTGCTCCGGCCGCCGCGGTCTTCTACCAAGCCACCGCGCAAGACCCTGCCGGTGTCGTACGCCGCCGGGTCATTCGCGGCCGCGGCAAGACCGTCGCCGGGGTAGAGGACGAGCTGCTGGACGCGGACTCCGCGCCGGCGGACATGGCCGTCATCGGTGACGGCGCGCTGATGGCGCAGCTGTCCAGAGCCCGCGACGCCTACATGCACTCCGTGGTGGCCACCATCCAGAAGGAGCAGGACGAGGCCATCCGCGCGCCCGCGCGCGGTGTGACCACCATCGGCGGGGGGCCCGGCACCGGCAAGACGGTGGTGGCGCTGCACCGCGCCGCATATCTGCTGTACACCGACCGCCGGCGCTTCGAGGCCGGCGGTGTGCTGGTGGTGGGGCCATCGGGGGTTTTCATGGCCTACATCGACCGGGTGTTGCCGAGCCTCGGTGAGACCACGGTGACGTTGCGGTCGGTCGGCGAGGTCGTGGATGGCGTCGGTGCCACCCGGCACGATGATCCGGAGGTGGCCGCCGTCAAGGGCTCGGCCCGGATGCGTGGCGTGCTGGCCCGCGCCGCCCGAGACGTGGTGCCTGGCACCCCGAGCGAGTTGCGGGCGTTCTGGCGGGATGAGGTGCTGACGCTGAACGAGCGGGACCTCGGCGGGTTGCGACGTCAGCTGTTGTCCGGGGGGCAGCGTCGCAACCGGCCGCTGCGCAAGGTGCAGCAGGCTCTGCTGGACCTGCTCTGGTCCCGCATCTCCGGGCAGCGGGCGATCGAGCGTGGCCGTGAGGCGTTCGTCGAGGACCTCGCCGACGACGGGCCGGTGGGGGAGTTCGCCAGGGCCTGGTGGCCGCCGCTGGAGGCGGTCGAGGTCTGGCGGTGGTTGCACGACCCGGCAAGGCTGCGTCGCTACGCCCAGGGGGTGCTGAGCCCGGACGACGTGTCCCTGCTGCTCGCCACCCCCCCGCCATCCGCGCATTCCGTGACCCCCAGCATCGAGGACATTCCGCTGATCGACGAGCTGCGCTACCTGCTCGGCGACGTGATCGCCGAGTCGCCGATCAGCGACGACATCCCTAGCCAGCAGATGAGCTTTGAGCGTGAGGAGTCCGAGCAGCGCCGACTGCGGGCCGCACGCCGCACCGGGGACGACGGTTATGCCCACGTGTTGGTGGACGAGGCCCAAGACCTGTCGCCGATGCAGTGGCGGATGCTCGGGCGGCGGGGCCGGTACGCCAGCTGGACCATCGTCGGCGACGCCGCGCAGTCCTCGTGGCCGCTGGCCGAGGAGGCCGCCGCAGCCCGGGCAGAAGCGCTCACCGGCAAGACGGAGCACTTCTTCCGCCTGTCCACCAACTACCGCAACTCTGCCGAGGTGTTCGCGCTAGCTGCTCAGGTGGTGCAGCAGGCGGTGACCGACCCCGACCTGCCCGACGCGGTACGGCGTACCGGGCGGGAGCCGGAACACCTGGTGCCGAGCGAAACTGACCTCGCCGCCACGCTGACCAGCGCCGTCGCCGACATGCTCGACGCCGTCGAGGGCACGATCGCTGTTGTCGTGCCCCCGGGACGCGAGGGCGGAGTCGAGCCGTTGCTCGCCGACATGGTTGAGCAGACCAGCCGGGTCCGCGTGCTCGGACCGCTGGACACCAAAGGGCTGGAGTTCGACGGCGTGGTTGTCGTCGAGCCGGATGAGATCGTCAGCGATTCGCCATCCGGTTGGCGGGTCCTCTACGTGGTGCTGACCCGCGCCACCCAGCAGCTGGTGACGGTGGGGTCGACGCGCCGCTGGTTGGAGCGGCTCGACCCCTGATGGCTGGCCGGTGCTGCTCAGGACTTGCGCAGCTCAGCCGACTGCTGCTGCTTGTCGGCGGGGGAAGGGGCCGGAGACTGCTCGGCCCGCTCGGGTTCGCGCACCGGAGCGCTGTCTTTCGGCGCCGGCTTCGGCGCCTGCCCGTTGGGGGGCGGCGAGGCGAGGGACCGCTGTTGGGGCGCTTGGCCGTTGGGTGGCGGGGTTGGGGCCTGCTGGGTGGGGGGTCTGGCTGGTTGGTGCCGGTGCCTGGTCAGCTCGGTCACCGGGCCCAGATTCCTGACCGGAGGCCCCTGCCCCGGCTCTTGACCCAGGATTGTGTCGCTGGCCCGCAGCGACTCTTCGTACGCCTGCTGGGCGCCGACAACGGCCTGGGTGTGCTCGCTGGCCAGCTCGCGCAGCGCCTTGGCGCGAGCCGACGCGAAGGCGCGGGTCGTCTTCTCGTACTCGCCGGCTGCCTCGCGCTCGGCCTCGGCGCGGGCCACGGCCGCCTTAAAGGTCATCTCGGCCTGGCCGACTGCCGATTCGCGGATGCGCTCCAGCCGGCTCATTGCGGCAGCCTCGGCGGCCGCCGCAGCCTGCAGTGCCTCGGAGTGCGCCGCCGC
>JACCYS010000002.1 GCA_013696365.1 Nocardioidaceae bacterium | reverse complement strand
CTGCCCGAACGCCAACTGGAACGGCAGGACGACCAACTACTGCAACGGCGTCACCTCTGACGACGTGGTCGCCCACGAGTGGGGCCACGCCTACACCGAGTACACCCACGGCCTCATCTACCAGTACCAGTCGGGTGCTCTCAACGAGTCGTACTCCGACATCTGGGGTGAGACCGTCGACCTGATCAACAACCGTCAGGATGGCGACGAGGGCAACATCAACGCCAAGCGCACCGACGGCGCCTGCTCGACCAACACCGCTGCCAACCCGGTCGTCGTCATCAACTCACCGGAGAGCATCGAGCGCGTCTGCCCCGCCGGTGCTGCGTCGTTCGGCCCCCAGCTCGATGGCACCGGCGTGACTGATGACGTCGTCCTCGGCCTCGACGTCGACGAGGACGGTGCGGGCACCGCAAGCACCACCACCGACGCCTGCTCTCCCCTCACCAATGCGGGAGCGGTCGCCGGCAAGATCGTGATCGTCGACCGCGGCGCGTGCGCCTTCACCCAGAAGGCGACGAACGTCGACGCGACAGACGCGGTCGGCCTCATCATCGGCAACAACGTCCCCGGCCCGCCGAACGGCATGTCCGGTGTCGCGGAGGTGAGCATCCCGGTGGTGCAGATCAGCCAGGAGAACCGCAACGCGATCGTCAGCCAGCTGGCCAACGGCGTCAACGTGACAATGAAGGACGCCGGCGGTGAGCGAGAGGACTCCTTCCGCTGGCTGGTCGGTGAGGACAGCTTCGCCTTCGGCGGTGCGATCCGTGACATGTGGACCCCCACGTGCCTCGGTGACCCCGGCAAGGTGAGCGACGCCGAGTACAAGTGCTCGCCCGACGACCAGGGCGGCGTCCACAGCAACTCGGGTGTGCCAAACCACGGCTACGCCCTGCTCGTGGACGGCGGCCAATACAACGGTGTCACCGTCCCGAAGATCGGGATCACCAAGGCTGCGCACATCTACTGGCGCGCGCAGTCGGAGTACCAGACGGAGACCTCGGACTTCACCGACCACGCCGACTCCCTGGACAGCTCCTGCACCGACCTCATCGGTCAGGCACTGAACCCACTCAGCACGGCTGGAGCGCCTGAGGCGGTCCCGTCGACACCAGTGGAGGCAGACGGTCCGATCACCGCCGCCGACTGCGCCGCAGTCGGAGCGATGGCTCAGGCTGTGGAGCTCCGCAGGGAGCCGGTGCAGTGCAACTTCCAGCCGCTGCTGGCCAAGAACGCGCCGAACCTGTGCGGCGACGTCCAGAAGCGCAACAACATCTGGAAGGACTCGTTCGACAACGGTCTGGCCAACTGGCAGACCAGCGAGGACTGGCTCTTCGGTGAGCAGGAGTTCCAGTGGGAGGCCGACTCGACTCTGCCTGGCACCCGCCCGGGCACGGCCGCCTATGCGGTCGACCCAGACGGCGGCTCCTGCAACGCAGACGCCAACGACTACTCCGGCGTCATGAAGATGCAGAGCGAGCCGATCCTCATCCCCGGCTCGCAGCAGAAGAGCCCGCGGCTGTCGTTCACGCACTACGTCGCCACCGAGGCGGCCTACGACGGCGGCAACGTGAAGGTCAGCGTCAACGCCGGGCCCTTCGCAGCCGTCCCCGACACGGCGTACATCTTCAACCCGCCGAACGACGACCTGGAAGCCACCAACCCGCTCGCACCGCAGCGGGGCTTCTCCGGCACCGACGGTGGCGAGGTCACCGGCAGCTGGGGCAAGTCGCAGATCGACCTGACGATGGTCGGCGCCCAGTCGGGCGACTCGATCGAGATCCGGTTCGACTTCGGCATGGACGGTTGTGGCGGGGTCGACGGCTGGTATGTCGACGACGTCACGGTCTCGACCTGCAAGGCGAAGACGAAGACCACTGCCACGCAGGACCCGAGCCCGTCTCGCTTCGGCACCGCCCCGCAGGCCAGGGTGACTGTCGACTCGCTCGGCGGTCAGGGTGACCCGACCGGTGAGGTCGTTGTCCGCGAAGGTGACCGGCAGGTGGGTTCCGGCACGCTGAACGACGGCAAGGTCCGCATGAAGCTTGCGCAGTTCATGAGTGTGGGTGTCCACGACCTGGTGGCCCGTTACACGGGTTCGGATCTGCACGCGGCCAGCAGCGACAGGTTCGAGGTCCGGGTTGTCAAGGTAGCGACGGACATCCGGCTGGAGCTCAAGCCCAACCCGGTGCTTCAGGGACGCAGGTTGATCGCCCACATCAGCACGCCCAACGACGGCTACACGCCGAACAGCCGGGTGCTGCTGAGATACCAGGGCAAGGTCATCGGCGAGACGCTGATGCAGAGAGACCAAGCCCGCATCCTGTACGACGGCAGGCTGCCACTCGGTCGACAGACCATGACGGCGGTCTACGTTGGAAACGAGCGGGCCCAGCGGGACACCGACACCGCGAGCGTGCGGGTGTTCCGGCGCTAGTCACTGGTCGCTCATCACGACTGAGCCCCCTTCCGGACCGCAGCAGCGGGCTGGGAGGGGGCTCAGTCGTGAGCCGGGCGACCGCCGACGGCGCTGATCGAGCAAGATAGGATCGGCTCATGCGTTGGGTCTTGCTACTGCTGGGAGCCGCGCTGGCTCTGGTCATCGTCGGCTGGGTCGTCAGCGCTCTCAAGTGGCTGCTCATCGTGGCCGCGCTCATCGTCTTCCTCGGTGTCGTGGTGGGTGGGCTTCCCGGGCAGCGGGCATCGAAGCGCTGGAGCCGGCGATAACGGTAGGTTGGCTTGCAGGACCGCTCCCAGGCAGGGAGCCGGCGTCACACAGCAGGAGGCAGCATGAAGATCGGTGCGGTCTTGGTGGTCATCTGGCTCGTGATCGGCGTCCTTGCGGCGTTTCAGCGGGGCTACTTCGGAGACGACAAGGACGTCAGTTGCGGCAAGTTCAGCGACACGGCGCTGACGATCGTGGCTGGACCACTGAACTATGTCGGGGTCAACCCGAAGGTGAAGTGCACGACCCCCCAGCCGTCCAGCTGACAGTGACGTGGGCGGGCGCCTGCGATGCGGCTGCACCTCGACACTGACTTCGCCGGCGACCCCGACGACGCCTGCGCGCTCGCCATGCTGCTGAGTTGGGCGGACCTCGAGATCACCGGCATCACCACCGTCGCCGACCCCGACGGGAGGCGCGCAGCCTACGTACGGCGGCTGCTCGCCATGGTCGGCCGCGACGGGATCCCGGTGGCCGTCGGTGCGGCTGTCTCACTCGACGGCGAGGCGATGGGCGGCATCCCTGACCACGAGCGCTACTGGGGCGAGCCACCGCTCGACCGCGCCACCGGGCACGACAGCCCGGAGCCCGCCACCGCCGCCCTGACCCGCAGCATCGCAGCCGGGGCGACCGTGGCCGCGGTCGGACCGCTCACCAACCTCGCGGAGTTCGAGCGCACTCACCCCGGCACGCTTCGCGATGTGCGCGTCGTGGCGATGGCCGGGTGGTTCGAGAAGCCTGCCTCGCCGGGACTCCCCCGCTGGGGGCCGGCAGCCGACTGGAACACGCAGTGCGACCCGCACGCCGCACAGATCGTCGCTGCCTCGGCTGACCTGACATTGGTGCCGCTGTCGTTGACGGCCAACGTCTGCCTGCGACGCGAGCAGCTCGGGCGCCTCCGGGCGGCGGGTCCGCTCGGTGAGCTGCTCGCTCGTCAAGCCCTCGCCTACTGTGCGGACGAAGGCAAGACCGAGATCGCCCTCGCGCACAAGGGGTTGCCCGACGACCTGCTCAACTTCCATCACGATCCCCTCGCCGCGGCTGTGGCGGCCGGCTGGGACGGCGTCAGGGAGGGGGAGATGCGGCTGCGTCCCCACCGGGACGGTGCGGTCATGTCGTTCGAGCCGCATCCCGACGGTCGGCGCGTCGGCGTCGTCACCGATGTGGACTCCGCCGAGTTCGACGAGGTCTGGATCAGCGCGGTCGAGCGGGCGGCTGCCCCGGCGTAGTCTGAGTTATGACACCGACCCGACGATGGAGCTGCGTCGCCGTGGCGCTGGCGCTCCTCATCGGCGTCCCGCTCGGGATTCGCGCGCTGCCGCGTGAGGACAGCACCATCACGGCCAGCGCGCTCCTCGACAAGATCGAGGGGTCACGCGATCTCTCCTACTCGGGCTACATCGAGACGCTCGGCACCCTCCAGCTGCCGGTCGCGGACAACTTCACCGATGTCGGCGAGCTCTTCGGCGAGCGCACCCGGAT
>JACCYS010000354.1 GCA_013696365.1 Nocardioidaceae bacterium | reverse complement strand
GAGCCCCGTGAGCGCACCCAACGACGTCGCTCGGCGTGCCTTCCACCGACTCTCGCTGTCGGAGAACACGACGATCGCCGACGTGCTCCGGCGCGAGACCATCGGCGGCTTGCTGCTGCTGGTGGCTTCGGCGGTCGCCCTGATATGGGTGAACTCGCCGATCGCCGAATCGTACGAGCAGCTGCGGACAACCAAGCTCGCCATCCCTGGGCTGCTCGAGCTCGACGTGGAGCACTGGGCAAGTGAGGGCCTGCTGGCGGTCTTCTTTCTCGTCGCCGGGCTAGAGCTCAAACGTGAGTTCGTCGTCGGCGACCTGTCGGACATGACCGAGGCAGCGCTGCCAGTGGTCGCCGCGGTGTGCGGCATGATCGGACCCGCGGTGGTCTACGTCGCGATCAATCTGCTGGCCGCCGACGGACGTCCAGGCGGTTGGGCGGTTCCGGTGGCCACCGACATCGCGTTCGCCCTGGCAGTGCTGGCCATCGTCGGTTCACGGTTGCCGACCGCACTACGAGCATTCCTGCTGTCCCTGGCGGTGGTGGACGACCTGTTGGCGATCGTGATCATCGCGATCTTCTTCACCTCTGAGATCCACCTGTACTCGCTGCTCGTCGCTGCAGTGCTGCTGGGCGTCTTTGCGTTCCTGCAGTTCCGCCGGATCTCGGCTTGGTGGTTGTACGTCCCGCTCGGGCTCGCCATCTGGTTCTTCGTCCACGAGGCCGGGGTGCACGCCACAGTCGCCGGCGTCGCGATCGGGATGGTCACCCGGGTGCGCCGCGACTCAGGCGAGGTCACATCGCCGGCCGAGTCGCTGGAGCACCGGCTGCGCCCGCTGTCGGCAACAATCTGCATCCCCGTCTTCGCGCTGATGGCCGCCGGAGTCGAGCTGGGCGGCGACGCCCTGCGAAGCCTGTTCACCTCACCAGTTGCCATCGGCATCGCCACTGGGCTCATCATCGGCAAGACCGTGGGTATCACCGGCGGTGCGTGGCTGGCGGTCAAGTTCACCCGGGCCGAGCTCAGCCCGCGGCTCGCCTGGAGCGACATCGCGGGCTTAGGGCTGCTCGCCGGGATCGGCTTCACCGTGTCCCTGCTGCTGTCCGAGTTGTCCTTCAGTGACGAGCCGGAGCAGGTGGCAACGGCGAAGGCAGCCGTGCTGATCACCTCCTTGCTGGCCGCACTGCTGGCGACCGTGGTGCTGCACCGCCGACAAGCGGTGCATGTGGCCATCTACGAGGAGGAGAACCGCGACGATGACGACGACGGCATACCCGACGTCTATCAGTCAGAGGAGGCGCGGCAGCGAGCTGACCAGGTTGACGGCGACCAGCGCGGCAGCTGACTGACCCTCTAGGGTTGGTCCGGCCACCAATCAGCCGGCGAAGGGATCTCGATGTCGCACCCGCTCGGAGGGTCCACCACCTCAGCACAGCACACCGCCCCCGGCGCCAGCACAGACAGTGTGGCGTTGGCGAGCGGTGACCAGCCGACCGTGGGCAGACTGGTCGCGGATGCCAGCACGCACCTGTCGTCGCTAGTGCGTGCCGAGATCGCCTTGGCCAAGTCCGAGCTGCGGTTCAGCGCCAAGGCGGCGGGCGTCGGCGCAGGCCTGCTTGCAGTCGCCGCCTTCGTGTTGGTGTTGGCCGTGGTGATGATCTCGGTCTCGGCGGCCTACGGCCTCGCCTACGTGGTGCCGACCTGGCTCGCCTTCCTCATCGTGTTCGCGGTATATGCGCTGGTCGCAGCGGTGCTGGCACTGCTGGGTGTCAAGAGCCTCAAGAAGGTCTCGGCACCTGAACGGACGATCGAGACCACCAAGGACACTGTCACCACGCTGCGCAATCGCTGAGCTGCGACCCAGCAGACATCCGGTCACGCACACTCCCCGGTCGACACCGCCTCGTCGTTGTTCCGCCCGGCGCGCGCGGCGGCAGCGACTTGGTCGGCGGTGAGCACATACCCAGTGCTCTGGTCGGTCACGGAGGCTGCGAACACCACCCCATAGACACGGCCGCTAGCCGACACCAGCGGTCCACCTGAGTTACCGGGGCGCACGTCAGACCGGATCGAGAACACCTCGCGCACTGCTCCGCCCCCGTCATAGATGTCCGGGCTGCGCAGCCGCTGCTCGGACCGGATGCGCGCCGGAGCCGCTCTGAACGGCCCATTCTCGGGATAACCCAAGACCGCACCGGCGTCCCTGGCCTCGCCGCCGCGGTCGAAACGAAGCGCCTGGGCAGCTAATCCGTCGACGGCGAGCACAGCAACGTCATAGGTCGGGTCGAACTCCACAACCCGGGCCGGCAGCCGGTCGCCGTCGACCTCTACGGACACGCGCGAGACCCCTGCAAGCACATGTGCGTTGGTCATGACCCGCCCCGGCGCGTAGACGAAACCGGACCCCTCCAACCCTCGATTGCACCGGGGGGCCTCCCCGACGATCTTGACGACCGAGCCGGCTGCCCGACGCACATCCGCGTCACGCAGCACCTTGGCGGTGGCCGGCGGGACCTCCACGATGCGTTCGGCGACGAATGGCTCCAGAAAGCGGGGGAACAGGTCCGAGCCGATCAGCTTGTCGAAGCTGCCGAGAGCCTGGGCGGCGTCGTCGGGCATCACCGTGTCCACCGCCGCCAGCACCGCCGAGCTCCGCACCTGATCGCCGAGCCAGGGAATGCGGGCACCGCTGATGGCGTAGCCCAACGCCCATGCGACCAGCAGCACAGCGAACACCGACAAAGCGGCACCACCGACCGCATCGATCGCTCGTGCGGGCTGCCAGGTGATGTGTCTGCGGACCTGTGCCCCGATGAATCCGCCGACGAGCTGGCCCAGGCCAGCGGCAAGCACGACGATGACGAGCCCGCCCAAGCCGATCAACAACGTGTCGCCGGTGGCCTCGAGCAGCTGCGGGGCGAACACGATCCCCGCGATCCCGCCGCCGAGCAGGCCGAGGGTTGAGGCAGCGCCCACGATGAATCCCTGCCAGTAACCAGAGGAGGCGTAGCCGAGCAGGAGCACCAGCAGCGCGATGTCCAAGAAGTTCATCGTGAGCTCCGATCGGTGCCCAAGCCGGTGGCGGTGCGGGACGGCGTGGGCGCTGGCACCAATATGGAAGCGTCCCAAGGCTGAGCGAGCCCTGAATGCTGCAGTAACCGGTCGACCACCCCTGCGGTGAAGCCCCACAACAGCAGGCTGCCCAACACGAACCCTGGTCCGCGGTACCCCATGGGGTGTGCCACCGTGACCCGGTTCTGCGGATCGACAAGCTGAGCCACCGGCACCCTCAGCACGTCCGCCACCTCGGCCGAGTCGACGACACCGACTGCAGACTCCTGGCGCCACCAGCCGAGCACGCAGGTGACGGCGAAGTTGCTGGGCGGCAGCCACAACGCGGGCAACTCGGCGAGCACATCGACGCCGGTCGGGTCAACGCCGATCTCTTCCTGCGCCTCCCGAAGGGCCGTCTGCTCGGGCGCCTCCCCGGCCTCGGCGCCGCCGCCGGGGAAGGCCAGCTGGCCCGGATGTGATCGCAAGTCGTGGGCACGCTCGATGAGCAGGAGGTCGATGCCGCGCTCTTGGGTCTGGGCAGAGCTGGCGAACAGCACCAGTACCGCGGACCGTCTGGCGGAGTCTGGTGGCGGCGGGAGGCTATGCGACAGGTCACGACTGCCGAGCCCCAGGGCGGCGCTGACGATGGCATGCACTGACGCAGGCAGTGCACTCATGGCTGCACCCCGAGCTGACTCTCGACGGCGACCGTCAGCTCGGCATAGGAGTCGAACTGTTGGGCCAGCGTCACGGTCACCCTGCCGCGGTCATCGACGAATAACGTCGTCGGCAATGCTGAGATGCGCAGCGGTGCCCGCAGGCGACCGTCCACATCGGCAACCGAGGGGTAGCCAACGCCACTGTCCGCCGCCAGCTCGATCGCCTGGTCGGGTCGCGGCTCCTGGAAGTCGATGCCAAGCACGTCAACGCCGCTTGCGTGCAGCCGAGCGAAGTGCGGCAGCTCGGTGCGACACGGCCCGCACCATGAGGCCCACACATTGACCACCAGCGGACCGCGCAGATCCTCAAGGTGGATGCCTGCACCCCCACCCAGGCACGGCAACGTGACCGCCGGCAACCCCGGCTCGGCCATCGCCTCCCCGGCCTTGTCGTCCACGGACGTACAGGCGGGGATACCCGCAGCCCGGCGGGCCGCCCGCAGCTGTGCACCCCCTACCTCGACGCTTCCAGCCTCCACGTCGGGAGCCTGGCCGACCGCACCGGAGGCTGCTGACTGCTCCGAGCCAGAAGACGACTGCTCGGCGGCACTGTTCCCCGAGCCGCCATCGGCACACCCCGCCGGGGCCGCCAACACCAAGCCGACAAGCATCAGCCTGGACAACCGGGAGGGCCGCTCGGCTCGTCGGCGCAGTCTCATCAAGCCCTGCCCTCGGTCTTGACGAGTTTCTCTGCCTGAGCGGGGTCGGTTGGCCCGGTGCCGAAAGCCGGGCACCAGCGGGAGATCGAGCAGGCTCCGCAGGCGGGTCGACGGGCATGGCAGACCCTCCGCCCGTGCCAGATCAGGTGGTGGTTGAGCAGCACCCAGTCCCGCTTGGGGAACAGCGACCCGACCTGATTTTCGACCTTGCCAGGGTCGTCGTGCTTGGTCCAGCCGAAGCGGCGTGCCAACCGTCCGAAGTGGGTGTCGACCGTGATCCCCGGCACGCCGAAGCCATCACCGAGCACAACATTGGCGGTCTTGCGGCCAACTCCGGGCAGCGCCACGAGGTCGACCAGACGCGGGGGCACGTCACCCCCATGCCGCTCCAGCAGCACCACGGACAGCTTGAGCAGCGTGTCGGCCTTGGCCCGAAAGAACCCGGTGGACTGGATGATCGCCTCGAGATCGCTGCGGTCGGCGGCGGCCATCGCGACGGCATCAGGGTAGGCGGCGAACAGACGAGGCCGGACGGCGTTGACGCGTCGGTCGGTCGTCTGTGCGGACAGCACCGTGACCACCAGCAGCTGGAACGGGTCGTCGAAGTCCAGCTCACACCGAGCATCCGGATAGGTGTTGGCCAAGGCACGGTCGATCTTGCGGGCGCGCCGCACGAGGGACGTTCGGGACACCTCGGACGGGGCATCGGCATTCACGGCGTCAGCGTACGGGGGTGCGTCGACACCAACGACCGGTCGCCACAGCTCCGGCCCGGCTGGGGGTGAACCGGGCCGGCGGTGCGAGATCGGCCACACCGCTACGCTGCCGCACGTGGACAACGACGTGCTGCGCCAGACCCCGCTGTTCTCCAACCTGGACGATGCGGCGATCGACTCGCTGCGCCAGCAGATGGCGGAGAGCCGCCTGCCGCGGGCCGACGTGCTTTTTCATGAGGGCGACTCCGGTGACCGGCTCTATGTGGTGCTCGAAGGCAAGGTCAAGCTCGGCCGCTCGTCCAGCGACGGGCGGGAGAACTTGCTCGCGGTGCTCGGCCCCGGCCAGATGTTCGGTGAGTTGTCACTTTTTGATCCGGGACCGCGCTCCACAACCGCAACCGCCGTCACCGATTGCCGGCTCGCAAGCCTCGGGCACACCGACCTGCAGCGCCTGCTGTCCGACCGGCCCAATGTCGCCCGCGGGCTGCTGTTCCAGCTTGCGCACCGGCTTCGCCGCACCAACGAGGTGGTGGCCGACCTGGTGTTCTCCGATGTTCCCGGCAGGGTCGCCAAGGCGCTTCTGGACCTGTCGACCCGATTTGGGCGCAAGGCTGACGACGGCGTACACGTGCACCACGACCTGACCCAGGAGGAGTTGGCCCAACTGGTCGGCGCCTCCCGCGAGACCGTCAACAAGGCCCTGGCCGACTTTGCCAACCGTGGCTGGCTGCGGCTTGAGCCTCGCTCGGTGGTGCTGGTGGACGTCGAGCGACTGGAACGCCGTTCGCGCTAGCCACCGCCAGGACCGGTGGTCGGGGCCTCGTCCCGCAGGTAGGTCAGCTGCGCTGCAACTGACAGCTCGGCGGCCGGCCACAGCACAGAGTCCACGTCGGCGTAGACCTGCTCCACCACTTCGCGAGAGCTGGTGGCGCCGGTGGCGACTGCGGCGCGTACTTGATCCAGGCGCTGAGCCCGATGGGCAAGGTATTGGTCCAGTATCTCCAACGCATTGTCGAGCACCGCCCCGTGTCCGGGCAGCAGCAAGGTCACGTCGGCCGCCTCGGCCAGATCACGTAGCCGGCGCAGAGACCTGAGGTACGCCCCCAGACTGCCGTCAGGATGTGCCACGACGGTGGTGCCCC
Source organism: Nocardioidaceae bacterium (assembly GCA_013696365.1). Taxonomy (GTDB): domain Bacteria; phylum Actinomycetota; class Actinomycetes; order Propionibacteriales; family Nocardioidaceae; genus JACCVL01. The sequence goes on along the minus strand of JACCYS010000354.1, from coordinate 18,466 downwards.
GACCGAGCACCGTGTCGCCGGTCAGCAGCGATCGGTCCGGCAGCAGGAAAGACAACGAGTCCGCGGTATGACCGGGGGTTGCCACCACCCGGACCTCAAGGTCGTCGACGGCCACCACGTCCCCCTCGGCCAAGCCCTCCGAGCCAAGCCTGTGGGTACGATCCAGCGCACGTACTGGGCAACCAGCCCGCTCGGCGAGCTCACGGGCTGCGTCGGCGTGATCGGCGTGGCCGTGAGTGAGCAGCACAACGGCGATGTCGCCAGCCTCACGGAGCACCGCACCGATGTGCGCCTGGTCGAGTGGGCCGGGGTCGACCACCACCGCCCGGCCGGACGGGGGGCCGCGCAACACCCAGGTGTTGGTCCCGTCGAGCGTCATCGGCCCGGGGTTGGGTGCCAACAGGCAGCGAGCGTAAGACCCGGCTGGGCCGCCGCGCCATAGCGGTCGATCCGGTGACGCCTTGTCAGGCTCGCTCACCGCCTCTCCAACCAGACCTGTCCGTCGTCGAACACCAGCCGTGGCTCAATTACCAGGATGTGCCGACTCTCGGCGGCGAGCAGCGCATCACTCGCACGGCTGAGCCGGGCAAGCTCGGCGCAGGTCTGCACGGTCGGCGGCATCATCGCCAGCTCACCGCGGTTGGCCCTGGCGACTGCTTCGGCCGGAGCCATCCAGGTCACGGCCGCTGACTCGGTGGAGACGTCACGGGTGCGCTGGCCAGCCGGCAGCACTGCGACGAAGAAGCGCGTGTCGTACCGGCGCGGTTCGAAGTCTGGGGTGATCCAGTGCGCCCAGGCGCGCAGCAGGTCGGTGCGCAGCACCAAGCCGCGGCGGGCCAACACCGCCGCGAGTGAGACCTGCTTGGCCACCAGAGCCAACCGGTCGGACTCCCATCCGTCGCCGGTCGTGTCGGCGACCACGGAGTCGCCGTCCGGTCCGGCCAGCAGCACCCCGGACTCTTCGAAGGTCTCGCGCACCGCGGCGCACACCAGCCCCCGCGCGGTCGCATCATCACAGTTGAGCTGGTCCGCCCACGACGTCGCGGTCGGGCCCACCCACGACCCGTCCCCGAAGGACGACTGCCGGTCGCGGTCGTCAACCCCGCCGCCGGGGAAGACCGCCATGCCGGCGGCGAACGCCATCTGGTGGTGCCGCCGCAGCAGATAGACCTCCGGCCCGCCAGACGACACGCCGGTGGCATCGGTGCCGTCGCGCAGCAGCACCACGGTGGCGGCGTCGCGTGGCGCAACCGGCAAGCGGTGCCCGCCGGCGAGCCCCTCAGCGGCGCTGCGCAAAGACTCGGGCATCAGCACCCGGTCAGCCCGCTGCCGGACCATCGTCGACTCAGCCGACCTCGACCACGAGCTCAACCTCGACCGGCGCGCCCATGGGCAGCGCTGCCACCCCGACCGCGCTGCGGGCGTGCCGCCCGGCGTCCCCGAACACCTCGCCCAACAACTCGCTCGCGCCGTTGGCCACCTGCGGCTGGCCGACGAAGTCCGGCACGCTGGCGACGAACACGACCACCTTGACCACGCGGCGTACCCGGTGCAGATCGCCGATCTCGGCCTTGACCGCGGCGATCGCGTTCAGCGCGCACTGCTGGGCGCACATGGCGGCCTCGTCGGGGCTGACCCCTTGACCGACCAGGCCGGTCGCGATCAGCTCCCCGGAACGCAGCGGCAACTGCCCCGCGGTGAACACCAGCGAGCCGGCCGACGCCGCCGGCACGTATGCGGCAAGCGGGGCGGCGACCTGTGGAACCTCCAGTCCGAGGTCCGCGAGCCGCTGCTCGGGGCTCGGGGCGGTCATGACGCGTTCACCGGCCGCTTGAGGTAGGCGACCAGATTCTCCGGGTTGGCGCCGGGCAGGACTGTCACCAGCTCCCAGCCGTCCTGGCCCCAGTTGTCCAGGATCTGCTTGGTGGCGTGGATCAGCAGTGGCACGGTCGCGTACTCCCAGGTGGTCATGACCGCGATGGTAGTCAGCACTACCGTGCAAGGCGTGCCCGGACCGTCTCGTTCCCCGACCCCGCCTGCCGGCGACTCGTCCACCCCCGGCTCCTCGCTCGGCCGGTACGAGCCGCGCAGCGTGCTGACCAGATCGTCCTCACTGCCGGACCTGGTGCTGCGCTGGGCCGACCATGACGACGGGATGGCCGACGTCTGGCTACCGGCGCGAGGATTCGGAACCGCTCCCGCCCCGGCGCCGCTGCTGTATGCGCTGCACGGCGGTTTCTGGGGTTCGGAGTTCGACCGGCGGCACCTGCGGCCGCTGGCGCGGGCACTGTGCGACCAGGGGTGGGTGGTGGTCGTACCCGAGTATGCCCGCGCCGCCGGCCGACACATGGCTGCCGGTTTGGCCGCGCCCTGGCCGCTGGTAGTCGATGACCTGCGCATGCTGCGTCACCGGGTGCCACAGCTGTTAGCCGAGGTCGCCCCCGGGCGGATCACCGATCACCGACCCGTACTGGTCGGCCACTCAGCCGGTGGACAGCTGGCGTTGTGGTGGGCGCTGGACCAGACCGCAGACACCGAAGGCGCCGATGCGGGCACTGGTGTCGCTGGACCTCCGCGGCACGTGCTGGGACTGGCACCGGTGGCCGACATGACCCGTGCGCGCGCCGAGCATCTGGGTGACGGGGCAGTCGAAGCCCTGCTCGGCAGCAACCCATGTGCAGGATTGGTTGAGGCGGCGGACCCTGCCGCCCGGATGCGCGCGGGTGAATGGCCAGCAGAGTGCACGATCATCGTGCTGCACGGTGCCGACGACCACGCGGTGCCGCTAGTGCACAGCACGGACCTGGGGGGTGAGTTGTCCGCGCTCGACGTGCGACCGCTGCCCGAGGTGGAGCACTTTGCGCTCATTGACCCGCTGTCGAGCGCTTGGCCGTACGTGTTCGCTGCCCTGCCGCCGGCCATCTGACCCTGCCCGCCTGACCCCTGCCCGCCTGACCCCTGCCGCGAGCCACGTATACGTGGCGGGCGACCCCTTCACGTGGCATACAGCCCACGTAAAGGGTAGGTATGCCACGTTTACGTGGCGCGCGAAGGGCAGCGGGCGTCAGGCCCGAAGATGCCGGACACCGGCGGACGCCTAGGCTCGACCGGTGAGTGACTGGCCACGGGTACGCCTGCACGTCGTGACGGGCAAGGGCGGCACCGGCAAGACCACTGTGGCCGCCGCGTTGGCACTCGGCCTGGCTCGTGGTGGGCGCCAGGTGTTGTTGTGCGAGGTCGAGGGCCGACAAGGCATCGCCCGGCTCTTCGACGTGGAGCCGCTGCCGTACGAAGAGCGCCTCCTCGCGGTGGCACCCGGCGGGGGTGAGGTCCGCGCGCTGGCCATCGACGCAGAGGCCGCGCTGCTGGAGTACCTCGACATGTACTACCGCCTTGGCCGGGCCGGGCGGGCGCTGGACCGCTTCGGGGTCATCGACTTCGCCACCACGATCGCCCCAGGCGTCCGTGACGTGTTGCTGAGCGGCAAGGTTTTCGAGGCCTACCGTCGGCGGGCGCGCGACGGGCACCCGGTCTACGACCATGTCGTGCTCGACGCGCCGCCTACCGGACGAATTCCACGATTTCTCAACGTCAACGCCGAGGTTGCCGGCATCGCCAAGGTCGGACCTATCCGCAAGCAAGCCGACAGCATCATGCAGGTGTTGCAGTCGCGGGGCACCGCAGTGCATCTGGTGACCCTGCTGGAGGACATGCCAGTGCAAGAGACTGCGGACGCCATCGGCGAGCTGACCGCAGCCGAGCTGCCGGTGGGTGGGGTCGTGGTCAACCAGGCACGGTCGACCCCACTCACCGCGACCACCCGAAAGGCGGTCGCGGCGGGCACCATGAACGCCGACGAGCTGGTCCCTGCCCTCGAGCAGGCCGGGCTCGACCGGCTGGACACCTCGACGAGCACGGTTGCCCAACAGTTGTTGTCCGGCGCCACAGACCATGTGCACCGGCTCGACCTGGAAGAGCGGCTGATGGACGAGGTCGACGGGCTCGAACGTCCCGTCTATCGGTTGCCTCAGCTTGGCGAGGGGATCGACCTTGCCGCCCTCTACGAGCTGGCCGACGCGCTGTGCGAGCAGGGCATGGCATGAACGCCCGGCGACGCGAGCCCGCCGGGCAGCGCCGTTCCCGGGGACACTCATCGCCACCTCGGGGCAGCGCCAGCACGCGTTCCACAGCACCGGTGCCGTTCGACGTCGACCAGTTGATCGATGACCCGGGCACGAGAATCATCGTGTGCTGCGGCTCTGGTGGGGTTGGCAAGACCACGACGGCGGCTGCCTTGGGGTTGCGGGCCGCCGAGCGCGGTCGCTCGGTGGTGGTGCTGACGATCGATCCGGCCCGCAGGCTTGCCCAGGCGCTCGGGCTCGACGAGCTGGACAACATCCCCCGGCCGGTCGCCGGCAGCGACGGAGCCGGTCGCCTCGACGCGATGATGCTGGACATGAAGCGCACCTTCGACGAGGTGGTCGAGGGGCACGCCAACCCGGTCAAGGCGCAGCAGATCCTGGAGAATCCGTTCTACGTAGCGTTGTCCAGCTCCTTTGCCGGCACCCAGGAGTACATGGCGATGGAGAAACTCGGACAGCTGCATGCCCAGACCGAAGCCGAAGCGAGCTGGGACCTCATCATCGTCGACACCCCACCCTCGCGGTCGGCGTTGGACTTCCTGGACGCCCCTGAGCACCTGGCCTCGCTGCTCGACGGACGTTTCGTACGGATGCTGCTAGCCCCCGCGCGCGGCCCCGCCCGACTGCTCTCAGTGGGCCTGGGGGTCGTCACGTCGGCGCTGAACAAGGTGTTGGGAGCGCAGGTGCTCACCGACATGCAAACGTTCATCGCGGCTTGCGACACTCTTTTCGGTGGCTTCCGGCAGCGGGCCGAGGCGACGTACGCGCTGCTGCAGGCGTCCGGTACAGCTTTCGTGGTTGTTGCTACCCCTGAGCCAGACGCGCTGCGCGAAGCCACCTACTTCGTCGAGCGGCTGGGCAGCGAGCACATGCCGCTGGCTGGGCTGGTCGTCAACCGGGTGCAGGCCGAAGCCGTACCGGCGGTCAGCGCCAGCGCCGCCGAGCGCGCGGCCCAGCAGCTCGTCGACCAGACCGGTGAACAGCACGAGGTGGCGGCCGGGCTGTTGTTGATCCAGGCCGAGCGCGCGCGGCAACGGCAGCGGCAGGACCGGCTGCGCAAGGGCTTCGCAGGCGCGCACCCTGAGGTCCCGACGGTCGGTGTGGTCGCCCTTGCCGGCGACGTGCACGACCTCGACGGTTTGCGCCAGGTCGGCGACCTGCTCGCGGCGGGGTGAGCGACGCCAGGTCCCCTTCGATGCGGAGGCAGCGACACTACGTTGACCGGCACCGGACGCCGCAAGAGCGGCAGACTCACGCCTGCCGCTCTTGGCCGGTCCCCCTGCCGTTTCCCTCCGTCATGTATCCAGACGCGCCAGCAGGCCGATCGGTTGCCGCGCGTCCGAAAAAAACCTTGCGGTCGTTAACTGGGGCGGCGCATTGCTGTTCAGCTGGCGATGTGGGTGGCTTCGGCAGACACTCCGGTCGCGCGGTGGTGCTCATCCCTGGCGGCCTCGAGCAGACGGCGCCAAGACAGGACGTTGGGTCGACGACGCAGCAGCGCCCGACGCTCCCGCTCGGTCATGCCGCCCCACACCCCCCACTCCATGTTGTTGTCCAGCGCCTCGGCCAGGCATTCGGTGCGCACCGGGCAACCCGTGCAGATCTGCTTGACGCGGTGCTGCTCAGCACCGCGAACGAACAACTCGTCGGGCGGGCTCTGCTTACATGCAGCGCGCTCAGCCCAGTCGTCAATCACCGTCATCGTGCAGCCCCCAACGTCGGATCGGCCCCCAGGCCACTGCCGGTGACTTCCGGCGGCGCCTCTGGCTCCAGTCCAAACCGTAGGCAGCCGACCACCATCGGCGAAAGACCACTCTGGTGGGTTAGGCATAGTCATTTGTAGCCATGTTGTGCTGGTGGGGCCTCGATGGCGGCGGGCCCCGCCGTCCGCGACCATCCCTGGAGCCGGGTCGAGACTGTCGTAGTCTCGATGGCATGTCTGCAAACCCACTGGCGGTCGTCGGAACCGTGCTGCGACGAATTGTCGTCCTTGTCGTGGTCAGTGCGCTGGCCGGGATGCTGGTGGCCGGTTTGGCCCTGCCATTCGCCGGGTTGACCGGGATCGCCGCCCGCGAGGTCGCCGCCGGCATCGAGAATCTGCCTACCGAGCTCGACGAGGCAACGCTGCCGCAACGTACCAAAGTGCTCGACTCGAACGGGAAAACCATCGCGTACTTCTACGCGCAGAACCGCGTCAGTGTGCCGCTGAGCAAGGTGGCGCCGGTGATGAAGCGGGCGTTGCTGGCCATCGAGGATTCCCGCTTCTTCAAGCACGGCGCGCTCGATGTGCAGGGCACCAGCCGGGCGCTGGTCAACAACGTCCTGGGTCAGCCCACCCAGGGCGGCTCCAGCCTCACTCAACAGTTGATAAAGCAAATACTGGTCTCCAAGGCCGACACCCGCGCACAGTATGAGGCTGCCACCGAGCAGACCGTCGCTCGGAAGCTGCAGGAGCTGCAGTTTGCGATGGCATATGAGCAGGAGCACTCCAAGCGCGAGATCCTCGAGTCCTACCTCAACATCGCCTTCTTCGGGGACGGGGCTTACGGCATCTCCGCTGCCGCGCGGCAGTTCTTCTCTGTCCCGCCCGACCAGCTCACGCTGAAGCAGGCGGCCACGCTGGCAGGTCTGGTGCAGAACCCGAGCGCCTACAACCCCACGTTGAACCCGGCCACCGCCCGCGAGCGACGCGACACCGTGCTGGCCCGGATGGCCGAGTTGAAGGTGATCAAGCGCAAGGCAGCCCGTCGCGCCATCGCCTCGCCGCTCGGACTCAACGTCACCCAGACGCCGAACGGGTGCGTCAGCACCGCGGCCCCGTTCTTTTGCGACTTCGCCCGCATCTATCTGTTGAACAGCACGGCGCTGGGCCAGACGCGCTCGCAACGCGAGGACGGGTTCCTTGGCGGTGGGCTGACCATCAAGACCACCATCGACCCGCGTATGCAGCGAGCAGCCGACCAGGCGGTCCGCGAGCGCGTCAACCCGACCGACTCGGCGATCGGGGCGATAGCACTGGTGGAGCCGGGCACCGGTGAGGTGCGCGCGCTGTCACAGTCTCGGCCGATGGGTCGAAACGCCAATAGTGGCGAGACCTACCTCAACTATCTGGTGCCGAAGGATGTCGGCGGCGCAGCCGGCTTCCAGGCGGGGTCGACATTCAAGGCGTACGTGCTGGCCACCGCGTTGAAGCAGGGTCTGCCGCTGAGCACAACGTTCACCTCGCCACAGAAGTATCGCGTCGAGCAGGGCACCGTGCAGAACTGCGCCGGCGCGAACGTGGCCCCCTGGGGCGCCGACAACTCGACCGGCACCGGGCGGTTCGACATGTACACGGGCACCCAGCAGTCCGTGAACACCTACTTCGCCCAGCTCGAGCAGCTCACCAACATCTGCCCCGCCGTCAGAATGGTCCGTCAGTTGGGCATCAATGTGCCGGTGGCGGACGAGGTGGCGCCATTCACCCTCGGGCCGACCGACGTCAGCCCCTTGGGGATGGCGGCCGCCTACGCAGCCTTCCCCGCCCGCGGGACGTACTGCCCCGCCAATCCGATTATCAGCATCCGGGATGCGGATGGCCGGCTCGTCAACTCCCCGGCTAACCAGTGCAAGCGGGTCTTTTCCCCTGCCGTCGGTGATGCGATCAACGATGTGCTCCGCGGGGTGCAAGAGGACGGCGGCTTCGGCGCTTCCAACGGGCTGACTCTCAGCCAGGTATCGGCTGGCAAGACCGGCACCACCACGGCCAACAAGGCAGTGTGGTTCATGGGCTACACCCCGAACCTGGTGGCGTCGTCGATGATTGCCGGCGCCAACCAGGAGGGCAGCCCGATATCACTAGAAGGTCAGACCGTCGGCGGTCGGCCGTTGAGCTTTGACGAGATTGGTGGCTCCAGCCTCGCCGGCCCCATGTGGAAGCGCGCGATGGGCGTCATCCAGCAGTGGCTCCCTGACCAGGACTTCGCGCCCGTCGACGAGTCGAAGTTGGGTGGGCTGGGCGTCGACGTGCCGTTCCTCGGGGGGCAGTCGTTCGCCGTGGCGGCAGCGCAGCTGCGGGCTGCCGACTTGGAGCCCGTCGCGGCACCCACCCGGGTCCAGTCGATCTATCCGGAAGGTACGGTCGCCAAGACCGAGCCTGGTGCCGGTGTCGAGATGGCGCGGGGGCAGCGGGTGCTCATCTACCTGTCCGAGGGTGCGCCTAGACCACCGGTCAACGGCGGTGGACCGGGCGGCGGTGGACCCGGCGGCACCGGACCCGGTGGTGGACCGGGAGATGACGGCCCAGTCCGTTGAGCCCGTGTGAAGTCAGCCCCCGGTGAGCTGGCGCCGCACCTCGGCGGCGACCGCCGCTCCATCGGCGCGACCGGCGACGTTGGGCTTCAGTTGCCCCATCACCGGTCCCATCGCTGACATCCCCTTCCCTGCGGCTCCCTGGGATTCGACGGTGGCGGTCACCAGCTGGACCAGCTCGTCCTCGCTCAAAGGCTGCGGCAGGTAAGTGGCCAGCACGTCGGCTTCCGCACGTTCCTTGGCAGCCAGCTCCGCTCGGCCCGCATCGTCGTACGCGGTGGCTGCCTCACGTCGCTTCTTAGCCTCGCTCACCAGCACACCGGTGACCTCGCCATCGTCGAGCTCGCGTGCCTGCTTACCGGCGACCTCCGCATTGGTCACCGCAGTCAGCGCCATCCGCAGCGTGCTGGCCCGCAACCGGTCGCGCTCCTTCATCGAACCCGTCAGGTCGGCACGCAGTCGGTCCTTCAGCTCACTCATTGCGACAGTCTGACAGCCTGGGCTAGTGCGACCCACCTCCTTTGCCGCCCGCCTTGCGGCCGCTACGCCACTCGTCGGTGGCCTGGCAGGGTTGGCCTACGCACGCTGGGAGTCCCAGGCGTACGTGTTGCGAACGTTCCGGGTGCCGGTGTTACCAGCCGGGCAGCGGCCGTTGCGGCTGCTGCACCTGTCCGACCTGCACTTGACGCCAAGCCAGCACGGCAAGGCAGATTTTATCCGTGAGCTCGCCGACCTGGCTCCCGATCTAGTCGTGGTAACCGGCGACTTTCTTGCACACCACGATGCAGTGCAACCCGTGCTGGATTGCCTCGATGAACTGCTCGAAGCCCCGGGAGCATTCGTGCTGGGGTCCAACGACTACTTCGCCCCGATCCTGAAGAACCCGGCCCGGTATCTGTTGCCTTCGGGTCAGGACACGCACCGGGCAGGAGCTGAGCTGCCGTGGCGTGACCTGATTTCCGCACTCACGGGCCGTGGGTGGGTCGACCTGGACAACTCCAGAGCATTCATCGACGTCGGCGACCGGGTGGTGGAGATGACCGGCGTCGACGACCCGCACCTGGCCTATGACGACCTCGATGCGGTCGGTGAGCCCCAAGACCCAGCGATCGCGATCGCCATAGCACACGCCCCTTACTCGCGGGTGCTGGACCGCTTCGTGGGCAGTGGGTGGCCACTGGTGCTCGCCGGACACACCCATGGCGGTCAACTGCGGGTTCCGGGCAGGGGGGCTCTGGTCACCAACTGTGATCTGGACACCGCGCGGTGCCGCGGGTTGCACCGCCACAGCACTGACGGTCGCACTGCGTGGATGCACGTCTCGGCAGGTCTCGGTACCTCCCCTTTTGCACCGTTGCGGTTCGCGTGCCGTCCGGAGGCGAGCCTGCTCACACTGGAGTCCCCGCCGGGCTGAGTGACGCCGCCGCGCGTGTAGGCTCTCGGCTCGTTCGGGCTGTGGCGCAGCTTGGTAGCGCGCTTCGTTCGGGACGAAGAGGCCGCAGGTTCAAATCCTGTCAGCCCGACGCTGTGTGAAGACCCCGTGGCAGGCATGCATTCCACGGGGTCTTCACCGTCTCAAACCGGTTGCGGCAGGATGCGACCATGAACGCCGAGTTGCTGTGGCAGCCAGCGCCCCACGCCCGTGAGTCGACACGCGTCGGCGCGTTCATGCAGGACGCGGAGACTCGAACGGGCCGCAGCTTCGACGGTTACGGCGACCTGTGGCAGTGGTCGGTCGACGACCTCGACGGCTTCTGGCGGACCGTGCTCGACCACTTCGCGGTGCCGTACGAGGGCGATGCCGGGGTAGTGCTCGCCGAGACGTCGATGCCGGGTGCGCGGTGGTTTCCCGACCTGCGGCTCAACTACGCCGAGGCGATGCTGGCGCTGCCCGGGCGAGGCGACGACGACGTGGTGGTCGTCGGCGTCAGCCAGAGCCAGGCGACCCGCGAGCTAACCGCGGCCGAGCTGCGCGACCAGGTTGCCCGCGCCCGGGCCGGTCTGCTGCGCCTGGGGGTGCAGCGCGGCGACCGAGTCGCCGCGTACCTGCCCAACATCAGCGAGGCGCTGGTGCTGCTGCTGGCCTGCGCGAGCCTGGGTGCGGTGTTCTCGTCGTGCGCGCCGGAGTTCGGCACGCGCAGCGTCGTCGACCGGTGGAGCCAGATCGAGCCGGTCGTGTTGGTCGCCGTCGACGGTTACCGCTACGGCGACAAGCCGGTCGACCGGCGCGACCAAGTGGCGGCGATCCGGGCCGAGCTGCCGAGCCTGCGCCACGTGGTGCAGCTTCCCTACCTTGACGCCGACGCCGGGCTGTCGGCCCTTGACGCCGACGCCGGGCTGTCGGCCGGCGACCTGACCTGGCAACAACTGCTCGCCGAGCCGGCCGAGCCGGCGTACGAGCGGCTGGCCTTCGACCACCCGCTTTACGTTCTCTACTCTTCGGGCACCACCGGCCTGCCGAAGGCGATCGTGCACGGGCACGGCGGTATCACCCTCGAGCACGTCAAGGCGCTCGGGCTGCAGATGGACCTTGGCTCATCCGACCGGTTCTTCTGGTTCTCCACCACCGGCTGGATGATGTGGAACTACCTGGTATCCGGCCTCGGCGTCGGCGCGACCGTGATGCTGTTCGACGGCGATCCCGCCTGGCCGGGGCTGTCGGCACTGTGGCGGCTGGCCGGCGAGCATGCCGTCACCTACTTCGGCACCAGCGCACCGTTCCTGCTGGCCTGCCGCAAGGCGCGCTTGCTGCCCCGAGAGATCGCCGACCTGTCCACCCTGCGCGGGGTCGGCTCCACTGGCGCGCCGCTGCCGCCGGAGGGTTTCGGCTGGGTGTACGAGGCGGTCGGCGACGACGTGCTGCTGTCGAGCTTCTCCGGCGGCACCGACGTGTGCACCGGCTTCGTCGGCGGATCGCCGCTGCTGCCCGTGCACGCTGGCCGGATCGCCGGGCGCTGCCTCGGCTGTGCGGTCGAGGCGTACGACCCGGCCGGCAGGTCAGTCGTCGGCGAGCAGGGCGAGCTGGTGATCACTGCCCCGATGCCGTCGATGCCGGTGGGCTTCTGGGGGGATCCCGACGGCTCGCGCTACCGAGCGGCGTACTTCGAGGACTTTCCCGGTGTGTGGCGCCATGGCGACTGGATCACGATCGATGCGGACGGCTCGTGCGTGCTGTCCGGCCGCAGCGACGCCACGCTCAACCGCGGCGGGGTGCGGCTGGGGACGGCGGAGTTCTACTCCGTCGTGGAGGCGATGCCCGAGGTGGCCGACAGCCTGGTGGTGCACCTCGAGGACGCCGAGGGTGGTGCCGGGCGACTGATGTTGTTCGTGGTTCTTGCCGACGGGATCGAGGCTGCGGACGCCCTGCGCCGGCGGGTGGGCCGCGAGCTGCGTACCCATCTTTCGCCGCGACACGTACCCGACGAGGTGCACGTGGTCCACGCGTTGCCGCGGACGCTGTCAGGCAAGAAGCTCGAGGTGCCGGTCAAGCGCATCCTGCTGGGCGTGCCGGTCGACGAGGCCGCCGCCAGGGGGGCGCTGGCCAACCCCGAGTCGCTGGACACCTTCACCGCCTTCGTCCGCTGACCCTCAAGGGCGGAAGCGGGGTCAGAGGCGGGCGGCGACCAGCTCGGCGATCTGCACCGTGTTGAGTGCAGCGCCCTTGCGCAGGTTGTCGCCGCTGACGAACAGCACCAACCCGCGATCGCCGTCGACGCCCTGGTCCTGACGGACCCGCCCGACCAGGCTTGCGTCGCGACCGGCCGCTTGCAGCGGGGTCGGCACGTCGACCAGCTCGACGCCCGGCGCCGACGCCAACAGCTCCGATGCGCGGGCGACCGTCAGCGCACGCTCAAACTCGACGTTCAGCGACAGCGAGTGGCCGGTGAACACCGGCACCCGTACGCAGGTCCCGGACACGCGCAGGTCGGGGAGGTCGAGGATCTTGCGCGACTCGTTGCGCAGCTTCTGTTCCTCGTTGGTCTCAAAGCTGCCGTCGTCGACAACTGCGCCGGCCATCGGCAACACATTGAACGCGATAGGCGCGCTGTAGATCTGCGGCTCGGGGAACGCGACGGCCGAGCCGTCGTGGGTGAGCTCGGTTGCCCGGTCGACGACCTGGCGCACCTGCTTGTCGAGCTCGTCAACACCAGCCAACCCGCTGCCGGACACCGCCTGGTAGGTCGAGGCGGTGAGGCGGGTCAGCCCCGCCTCGTCGTGCAGCACCTTCAGCACGGGCATCGCCGCCATCGTCGTGCAGTTGGGGTTCGCGATGATGCGCTGCCCGCCCGGCGCCATGGCAGCATCCAACGCATCGGGGTTGACCTCACTGACCACCAACGGGATATCGGGGTCCTGCCGGAACGCGGACGAGTTGTCGATGACGACTGTGCCGGCGGCGGCGAAACGTGGCGCCTGTGCGCGCGCCGTGCTGGCCCCGGCCGAGAACAAGGCGATGTCGAGCCCGGCAAGGTCGGCGGTCTCGGCATCCTCGACCACGACGTCCGGCGAGTTGCTGCCGAGACCGGGCAGCGTCCGTCCCGCCGAGCGAGCAGAGGCGAAGTAACGCACCTGCCCGACGGGCAGGGCGCGCTCGGCGAGTAGTCGTCGCATCACCGCGCCTACCTGACCGGTGGCGCCGATCACGCCGACACGCAGCCCGCCCGATCGCCTCATCTTCCGGACCCCCCGTAGACGACCGCCTCGACCTCGTGGGATCCCAACTCGAAGGCAGCATGCGCCGCGGTGACCGCGTCGTCCACCTGGCCTTCGTTGACGATGACCGAGATCCGGATCTCGGAAGTGGAGATCATCTCGATGTTCACCCCGGCGGACGCGAGCGCGGTGAAAAAGCGTGCGGTGACACCAGGATGGCTGCGCATGCCGGCGCCGACCAGCGAGACCTTGCCGATGCGGTCGTCGTACAACAACTGCTCGTAGCCGACCTCGTCGCGCAGGCTGGCCAACGCGGTCATCGCCACCGCTCCGTCGGATCGCGGCAGCGTGAACGAAATGTCGGTGCGACCGGTCGCCGCCGCCGACACGTTCTGCACGATCATGTCCAGGTTGACCTGGGCGGACGCGAGTGAGTCGAAGATGTGCGCTGCCTCCCCAACCTTGTCCGGCACACCCACCAGCGTCACCTTGGCCTCGCTGCGGTCATGCGCCACTCCAGTGATGATCGCCTGCTCCACGGTGCCTCCTGAGATGTCTTCGGGTCGGTCGGTGACCCACGTGCCGGAGCGGTTCGAAAAGCTCGACCGCACGTGGATGGGCAAGTCATGTCTGCGCGCGTACTCGACACAGCGCAGGTTCAGGATCTTTGCGCCACAAGCCGCCATCTCGAGCATCTCTTCGGATGAGATGGTCACCAACCGCTGCGCGGAGGGCACGATCCGCGGGTCGGCGGTGAAGACACCATCGACGTCGGTATAGATCTCACACACCTCCGCCCCCAGCGCGGCAGCCAACGCCACCGCAGTGGTGTCTGAGCCGCCACGGCCGAGTGTGGTGATGTCCTTACTGGCCTGGCTGACCCCCTGGAAGCCGGCCACGATCGCGATCGCACCCTCGCCGAGCGCCTGCTCGATGCGACCGGGGGTGACGTCGATGATCTTGGCCTTGCCATGTGAGGAGTCGGTGATCACCCCGGCCTGTGATCCGGTGAACGAGCGGGCCTGGTGGCCAAGGTTGCCGATCGCCATCGCCAGCAGGGCCATCGAGATGCGTTCACCGGCGGTCAGCAGCATGTCCAGCTCGCGCCCGGGCGGCAGCGGCGAAACATCGTGAGCGAGGTCGTACAACTCGTCGGTTGTGTCGCCCATCGCAGAGACCACCACCACCACCTGGGCACCACCCTTGCGGGTGGCGGCGATGCGCTGCGCGACCCGCTTGATCCCGGCCGCGTCGGCGACCGAGGAGCCCCCGTACTTCTGCACGACGATGCCCACGAGTCTCCTTCGGTCGGTGCCGCTCGGCGGCCAGGAGTCTACCGAGCCCGGTCGTCGGCAGCCGACAACGCCGTCAGGTGGTCCCAGCCTCCAGCTGGTCGGCGATCGCGACCCGCTCCATCTCGATGGTTGTGTTGCGATCCTCGTCCAGGCGATCGTGCGCAACCACGGACTGGAGTGCTCGAAGCACAGCGCTGGCCTCGGACCCCCAGGAGGAGACGTAGCTGAACTGCCACCACCACAGCGCCTCGCCGACCCGGCCGGCGCGGTGGTGAGCCAGACCGTGCACCAGGCTGCCAGCGATCGCGGTGACGTCGTCGGAGATGCGGCTGGGCACAAGATCCGGCGGGTCGGCGTACGGGTCGAAGACCTCCACGTACTCGTCGGCCGCCCCGAGCAGGCCGCCCAGTTCCTCGCGGATGTGGTCCAGGTCAGGGTCCGGCCCGGTCTCTGGCTCGTACTGCTCGCGCGGGACAAGGTCGGTCATCACGCCGAGCCGAGCGCCGGCCAACAGCAGCTGGCTGATCTCCAACAGCAGCAGCGGGACTGCGGTACCACTGTCACCGCGATGGGCCAGCTCGCGAACCGCGATCAGAAAACTCGCCACCTGGTCGGCGACGCCTTGGGCCAGGTCCTCCAGATCGCTGGGGACGTCCTCGGGCTGTCCGGACGCGCCGTCAGTCTGCTCAGTCATCGACATTTCGCCTCCCCTCGAAGGCACGACCCAAGGTGACCTCATCGGCATACTCGAGGTCACCACCGACAGGCAGTCCACTCGCCAACCGCGTGACGCGCAACCCTATCGGCCTGAGCATTCTGGTGAGATACGTCGCAGTCGCTTCGCCCTCCAGGTTGGGGTCAGTTGCCAAGATGACCTCGGTAACAGCGCCGTCCGACAGCCGGCTCATCAACTCACGGACCCGCAGCTGGTCGGGCCCGACCCCGTCAATCGGCGAGATGGCACCGCCCAGCACGTGGTAGCGACCGCGGTACTCACGGGTCCTTTCGATCGCCACCACGTCCTTGGACTCCTCGACGACGCAGAGCACCGACGGGTCGCGTCGGGGGTCGCGGCATACGCGGCACTGCTCTTCCTCGGTGACGTTGCCGCAGGTCGAGCAGAAGCGGACCTTGTCTTTGACTTCGGTCAACACCTCTGCCAGCCGCTTGACGTCGACCGGGTCGGCGTCAAGCAGGTAGAAGGCGATGCGCTGCGCCCCCTTGGGACCGACCCCGGGCAGCCGCCCCAGCTCGTCAATCAGGTCCTGGACGATGCCTTCGTACACAGCAGTACGGCCCGCTCAGAAGCCGGGCGGCAGACTGCCGGGTGGGCGGGCTTCTGCACCGTCCCCCGCAGTGTCCGGGCCGCTCGGGTCATCGCCGGCCGCCAACTCGCTGGGCATGCCCGCACCGAGGGCGTCGCCGAGCCCACCCATCCCCTCGAGCCCGCCGGCTAGCGGTCCAAGACGCTCAGCGGCGAGCTGCTCGGCGCTCTCGGTAGCATCGCGCACGGCCGCTACGACCATGTCGCCGAGGGTCTCAGCGTCGTCGGGGTCACATGCCTCGGGCTTGATCGACACCTCGATCAACTCGCCGGTGCCGGTCACAGTGGCGGTGACCAGACCGCTGGCTGCCGAGCCGGAGACCTGGGTCTCCGCGAGTGTCTCTTGCGCTGCGACCAGCTGCTCTTGCAACTGCTGGGCTTGGGCCAGCAGCGCGGACATGTCGGGGGTCCCACTGGGAAACACAGTTACTCCTCGAGTCTGGACACACCGACCGGTCGGACGGTGCTGCCGCGCATCGCCCGGCTGGGTCAACCACTCAGGAGCCTAGACGTGCGGTCCGACACCGTCACTGACCGTGTGGGATCTCCTCGATAACGGTGGCCCCCAGCTCGCGGCTCAGCAACTCATGGGTGCTTCCGGCAGCATCCACGTCGGCGTCGTCGGGGGAGGCGTCGCCGTCCTCGGAGCGCGCTGCGCCGGTCGGTCCCGAAGCCGCCGGAGCCGGGTGCGACGATGCCGGTCGGGCGCCGGCGGAGGTATTCTGGTCGCGCGTCGGTCGCGGTTGCTCGCTGCGTTGCTGCCGCTGAGACGACGAGTTGCCGGCGGACGGGTCGACGATCGCGCGGACCCGCCACTCGCCGACGAGCACCCTGGACAGTGCGGCCGCCACCGGCTGCTCGCGGCCCTCGAACTGCTGGAGCAGGCCGGGCGTGCTGAAGCCCAAGGTCACCATGCCGGGCTCGGCCGCGACCACCTGCGCGTTCTGTCCGACCAGCGACCATACGTAGCGGGACGTGCGCAGGTCGTCGAGCACGTCACCCCACAGCGTGCGCACCTGGTGTAGTTCGTTGCCGACCGCTGCACCGTTGCCGACCTCGGGGACCGGATCGACCGACTCGAGGGTGTCCTCGGGCTCGGTGACGGGCTCTGGCGGGTGAGTCTGTTCCGGCTGGGCAGGCGTACCGGGGGCATCGGCCTGCTCGGGCTGGGTCGACTCTTCGGGCTGGACGGTTGGCTCCGCAGGCGTCACCGCCACACTGACACGCCGCTCCAGCCGGTCGAGCCGCGCCTGCACCCCGCGGGTGTCGTCGTCGACGCTGGGCAGCAGCACCCGGGCGCACATGATCTCGAGCAACAGCCGTGGCGCGGTGGGACCCCGCAGGTCCGCGAGGGTGGCGGCCACCACCTCCGCAGAGCGCACCAGGTCGGCGGCGCCGAACCGGGCCGCCTGCCCGGTCAGCCGCTCGGCCTGGTCCAACGGCACGTCCAGCAGGCTCTCGCCAGCGCTCGGCAGGTGGGAGAGCACCAGCAGGTCGCGCAGCCGCTGCAGCAGGTCCTCGACGAAGCGACGCGGCTCACGACCGCCTTCGACGACCTGATCGACAAGTGCGAACACCCCGCCACCGTCGCCGGCGGCGAATGCATCGACGACCGCGTCGATCAGCGTCTCCGGCGTATAGCCGAGCAGTCCGGTGGCAAGGTCGTAGGTCACCCCACCTGCACCCGCCCCCCCGATGAGCTGGTCGAGGACGCTCAGCGAGTCGCGGACCGATCCGGCCCCGGCACGGACGACCAGCGGGATTGCCTGGGGCTCAATCGTGACGCCCTCGCTGGCGCAGATCTGCCTCAGGTAGTCGCCAAGCAGCCGCGGCGGGAGGAGACGGAACGGGTAGTGGTGCGTTCGTGAGCGGATCGTGCCGATGACCTTGTCCGGCTCGGTGGTTGCGAAGATGAACTTGACGTGAGGCGGTGGCTCCTCGACCACCTTGAGCAAGGCGTTGAAGCCCTGCGGCGACACCATGTGCGCCTCGTCGATGACGTACACCTTGAAGCGGCTCGTCATCGGCGCGAAAGTGGCCCGCTCGCGCAGATCCCGGGTGTCGTCAACGCCGCCGTGGCTGGCCGCATCAATCTCGATGACGTCCAGGCTGCCTGGCCCGCCGCGGGCCAGGTCGCGGCAACTCTGGCACTGCCCGCATGGCTCTGCCACTGGAAACTTCTCGCAGTTGAGCGTCCGGGCGAGGATGCGGGCGCTGGTGGTCTTGCCGCAGCCGCGAGGACCGGAGAACAGGTACGCGTGGTGGATGCGATTGTCTGCCAGGGTGCGGCGCAGCGGATCGGTCACGTGATCCTGCCCCAGCACCTCGGAGAAGGTCTCTGGCCGGTAGCGGCGGTACAGCGCGAGCGGGGCGTCCACGACCCGCACCCTAGTCCGGCGCGCAGACAGCGTTGCCGGTTGGACGCCGCCGCCGACGGGCACCATCAGCACGTGGTCACGAGTGACATGTCCTGGGCCCAGATCACTGCCCGCTGTGACCACTTGCCGCGACGGGGATGCAAAGACCCCTCGCGTACCCGGCAGAGCCTGCTGACCCTTGCTGCCTTCCGGCCCTGGGGGAGTTGGGCGGGGTGCCGCCACGCGAGGGGCTGGCCACATCGTACGGGGCCACAAGACGGTGCGGATCGGGCGGGCCGCTACCCTCTGCGGCGGAGGATTCGCCTAGTGGCCTATGGCGCTCGCTTGGAAAGCGGGTTGGGTTAACGCCCTCGCGGGTTCGAATCCCGCATCCTCCGCCACTGC
>JACCYS010000350.1 GCA_013696365.1 Nocardioidaceae bacterium | reverse complement strand
GTCGATGTCACCTTTGTTGAGGGCAGCTATGACGACCTCGGCGGTGTCGGCGCCTTCGACGTGATCGCGTCCTCGTTCGGGGTGATGTTCGCCGACGACCCGCACGCGGTCGCCACCCAGCTTGCCGGGACGTGCCGGCCTGGTGGCACGGTTGCAATCGCCGCGTGGCATCGCGACGGTGCGTTCGGCGGTCCGCCGGCCTCGCTGCGCGCCCTGCTGCCACCCGCTCGAGTGGACGCGTCCCGCTGGGCAGAGGCTGAACACGTGGCCGGCTTCTTCGCCGGCACCGGGCTGACCGTGGCCGACGCCCGCCGAGCAAGCCATCCCATCCCCTTCGCCTCGCCCGAGGCCGCCGTGGAGGCTTTCCTCACCCACTCAGGGTCGTGGATGTCGATGTTCGACGCGCTGACCGCCAAACGCGAGCCCGCGGACATCCGTGCTGAGTTGGCGGCCAACCTGGCCAAGCGCAGTGACCCGACGGCCGACGGCATCGCGCTGCGTGCCGAGTACTCCGTGATTCACCTGGGTACGTCGCCGCACGGCTGACCGGTCAGTGATCCTGCCACCGCTCGGTCCCGCAAGCACCAGAGCCGAGCGCCGGACGGTGCTCAGCGCACCGAATGAGGAGCCCGAACGCTGCGAACTGCACACCGCGAGCGCCGGCTGGCGTGACCCGGCACCATGGGGATGTGCCGCAAGCGACCGTCGACGCACTGAACGACCTAGTGGATCTGGTCCGCGGTGGTCGCGTCGTGGCCTTGACCGGCGCAGGGTTGTCCACCGATTCCGGCATCCCCGACTACCGCGGCCCCGATGCGCCGGCACGCCAGCCGATGACGTACCAGGAGTTCGTCACCGGCCTGGATGCGCAGCGGCGCTACTGGGCGCGTGCGCATCTCGGCTGGGCGCGGATGGGTACGGCGCGTCCCAACGACGGGCACCTCGCGCTCGCCCGACTCGAACGCATGGGTGTGCTGGCCGGGCTCATCACCCAGAACGTTGACGGGTTGCACGCTCGGGCGGGCAGCCGCGAGGCCGTCGACCTGCACGGACGCATCCACGACGTCGTCTGCCTCGGCTGTCGGCGGGTCAGCAGCCGCCGGGCACTGCAGGCAACGCTGGACCGCCTGAATCCTGGCTGGACCGAGCAGACTGTGATCGTGCGGCCGGACGGCGATGCCGACCTCGATCACACCGGGTCGTATGTGCTGCCTGCCTGCCCCAGTTGCGGCGGGCCACTGAAACCCGATGTGGTGTTCTTCGGTGAGAACGTTCCCAAGGACCGGGTAGCGCGGTGCACCGCGATGGTGGCCGGTGCGGGCGTGCTGCTGGTGGCAGGGTCGAGCCTGACAGTGATGAGTGGTCTGCGGTTCGTCCGCCAGGCACACAAGGCCGGCACCCCGGTTGTGCTGGTCAACCGCGGACCGACCCGCGGTGACGACCTCGTCGACGTCAAGGTCGATGCCGGCTGCTCCGAGACGCTGCGCGCGCTCACCGACGGCCTGCATGGCTGATCTCAACCGGCCTGCGTAGCTGATCTCAACCGGCCTCGACGTCAGCGGCGTTGTCCGTGCAGCCCGATACGCTGTCATGCACATGCCACGGCCGACACGCAGCCCCGGACGGTGTCACCGCAATGGACCGCTTCAGCCTGTACGGCGCCTCGCACCTGGTTGCGCTGGCACTGCTGCTGGTCGGTGCGGTCGCTGTCATCGCCTTCGCCCGCACCCGCGAGACCGGCGGCGCGACCGCACGACGTGACGGGCGCATCTTGGCGATCATCATGCTGGCGTTCGTCCTGCCGATGCAGTTGCTGACGCTGCAACAGTCGGGCTGGGACGTGCAGCGGACCCTGCCGGTGCAACTGTGTGACCTCGCGGCACTGGTCGCCCCGTACGCGCTGTGGACCAGGGCCCGGTGGGCGGTGGCGCTGACCTACTACTGGGGGTTGACCCTCGTCACCCAGGCCGCGCTCACGCCTGACCTGGCCGCGGACTTTCCCGATCCGGTCTACCTGCTGTTCTGGGGCATGCACCTGGCTGTCGTGTGGGCGGCGTGCTACCTGACCTGGGGCGTCGGCCAACGACCCACCTGGCGCGGCTACCGCAGTGCCGTCGTGGTCACGGCCGCCTGGGCTGTTGGCATCTTCGGCTTCAACGCCGCACTCGGCACCAACTACGGCTACGTCAACGCCAAACCCAACGCGGCGTCGGTGCTGGACTACCTCGGCGACTGGCCGTACTACCTGTTGGCCGAGGTCGTCATCATCGTCACCGTATGGGCGCTGCTGACCTGGCCGTGGGTCGCCAGGGCCGGCACCCGTCAGGGCATCGAACCCATGACGACAACCTCGCAGTAATACCAAATGGTATTACTGCGACTATGATGGCCCCATGCGTGTCACGAGCAAGGGTCAGGTGACCATCCCGCAGGGTGTACGACGACGTCTCGGCATCGAGCCCGGGAGCGACGTCGACTTTGAGGTCGACGACGACGGCGTACGGCTGGTTCGGCGCGCTGAGGGATCCGGAGCAGCGGCCATCAAGGCCATGCGCGGTCGCCGTCTGCCGATGACCACCGACGAGATCATGGCGCTGACCCGCGGCGAGTCCTGAGCGATGGCGTTCGGGACGCTGGTGGACTCCAACGTGCTGCTCGACGTGTTCACCGACGACCCGCGCTGGGGCGACTGGTCAGCCGAGCACCTCGCGAGCGCGTTCGACGCTGGGCCCGTCGCGATCAACGCACTGATCTTTGCGGAGCTGTCCGTGGGATTCGATCGTATTGAGGACCTCGAAGATGCTCTGCCCGATCTGATCCACCGCGAGGATCTGCCCTGGGAAGCCGCCTTCCTCGCAGGACGCTGCTTCCTGCAGTACCGCAGCCTTGGCGGCGCTCGCCGCTCACCGCTACCCGACTTCTACATCGCCGCCCACGCAGCCACGACCGGCCGAGTGCTGCTCACCCGTGACCGTCCGCGGCGCGTGGATCTCCTGCCCACGCTCGAGATCATCTGTCCAGACTGAGCCGGTCAGGGCTCGGCGCGCATGACGACCACGTCACCGTGGGTGCCGTAGCCGAGCTGCTTTTCCGCAAACTGATCCCCGTCGAAAGTCACCAGCCACCACCCGCCATCGGACAGCGGCACCAACTGCGGGTGCGGAATGTTGCTGCCGTAAGGGGCGTCCAGCCTGCCCCCGCGGCGCTGCATCGCCAGGTCGTACGCAACATAGGCGCGGCGCCGGCCGTCGCTGGCCAGCAGCGACCAGTCGTCGCCGACCCGCTGCAGGATCGGGCCCTCGCACTGCTCGAGGTCGGTGTCGGCGCCGACCAGCTCGAGGTCTGTGAAGGGCTCGCCGCCCGCGGGGCCGACCGCCAGCGCCGGGTGGAAGTCGAACGGGTCACCCTGGCTGGGGCTCTCGACGAACGCGACATGCCAGCGGTCGTCGATGCGGGTGATGGCCGGGTCCCAGGCGCCGACGTCGGTCGGCAGCGCCACCGGCTCGGTGTCCAACACGTGCACCCCGGACAGCACATCGATTGTGGTGGTGGCCTGCCGGACGTGCACCTGGCTGCCCGGGCTGCCGAAGTCGCCCCACGCGCTGACCCCCACCAGGCAGCGACCGGAGCTGTCTTCGACGACAATCTGGCCGGCGTGGTCGCCGAGCAGCAGCCCGTCGCGCCGTGAGTACAGCTGGGCGACCTGCCGCAGCGACGTCGAGTCGACCAGGTCGAGGGTGAAGACGCCCCAGTGAGCCGCGTGGAAGAATCCCATCCCGGCACAGGTGGCGGTGAGGTAGGCCTGGCCGTCTCGAACGTACGGCCGACCGTCGTCGTACTGCACCAGATGCAGGTCACGCAGCCCGGTGTAGCCGAATGGACCGGCCCGCACCTGACCGAGCTGCGCCGGCGCCGCATCGACCGGCGCACCCCAGGCGTAAGACAGGCCGTGCAGCGTGGCGGGGTCGCGGAGATCGATGAGCTCGCCGACGCGGTCGCGCTCGGTCAGCAGCGCGCTCCACTGGCCGGCACCATCCTCGGCGAGCACGGTGACCTGATTCTCGCAGAGCACGAACGCCAGCCGGCACGGTGCGCTGAGCTGGACCGACTCGTCGGCCACGGTGTGCGTGTCACCGTCGCACTGCAACTGCAGCTGGAGACGTCCCCGGTGGGCGTCATAGACGGCAAGCAGCTGGGCGGCCGCCGGATCGGTGGCATCGCCGGCCAGCCCGAAGGCGAACCGGTCGGTCAGGTCGGCGACCTCCGCCTCAATCGCAGCGAACGGCGCTGTCGGTGAGATGCCAGACCGGTGCAGCCCGGCGGTGGCGCCGACGACCGGCTGGTCGACCTGCTCGAAGCCGGGCGCCACGATCGAGAACGGGCGGTACTGCGCCAGCGGCTCGAAGTGCAACCCGAGCACGCCGGGCGCGTCTGCTGCAGGGCGACGGCGGCGACGCCGCAGCAGCCGTCCGCTCAGACCGCGCAGCCGTCGGGCCCGCATGCAGCACCACCGCTGGTGGACGCCTCGGCGCCCACCAGCGTCAGAGGATGGTCGTCGGACCAGACCTTGCGCAGCACCTCCAGGTGCGCGTCTGCCGGTTGCGCGCCGGAGACGCCGTACGTGCGGTCGTAGACGAAGAACGGCACCCCGCCGATGCCCAGCTGCATCGCCTCGGCCTGCTCGTCGCGGACAGCGGCGGCAGCGGTCTG